>CAZOWD010000040.1:0-7051 GCA_964583225.1 uncultured Verrucomicrobiales bacterium
GTCCTTGCGTTTGGCTCAGGATATCGCTGACGCGGCGCATCGTGGTGATGCTTACCAATAGCGGTGCCACATCATAAGTTCTAAAAACATCCGTGTTTTGCATGATCTTAAAGGCGATGTCATGCTTCGCTCCTCTTGGTGCATAGACCGACGGGTAAGCTTTACGTTTGGCATCATTCCACTTTGGATTCAGCGGACCATTGGCGCCACAGACGTATTCGAGCTTAAGCTCTGGATAGATCTTCTGTTTGATTTTGTAGCTGTAAAAATGTTGGACGCCACCGCCATCAATTTTCCAGTAGGTGATTCCTGCATATTTTGACCATTTCACCATGCGTTTCGCCGCTTCTTCGGTAATATCTCCACGCGTCCAGAGCCCTAATCCTTTCCAACCAAGCGCTTTGATGTCTTTATTAAAATGAAACAAAGCCTCAGCGTAGGAGTCGTTTTTGTAGCGTGGAAAATCGGCCTTATCCATTTGGAGTGAAAAAAATGGTGTCGCTCCAGGAAGTAGGTGTGATTTGTTTTTGTCCTGCCATCCGTGATCGATGAGAAAGGTATAATCTTGGCGTCCTCGTGGCAGGTAAGTGGTTGCCCAACCGTCTTTTTTGTTGAAGATGTTGTGTTCGTTCAATTGCTCACGAGCGGCTTTGTTGGTGATGCCTTTGAAATCGGTGATTTCGCCCCCGCGCTGAATCCAGTAATTTTGGGCATACCACGTGCACCAATAATTGGCTTCTTTTGCCGGCGTGGTGGGCACGAGATTGAGAGCTTTTGTTTCGCTCGCTGAGGATAGTATGCCTGACATCAACAAGCTGGCTAAACTTAATGAGCAGATCTTCAGTGTGGGTTTTCTGTTAAATATCACAACGAATCTACGCTATTTACGATAGCAATTTTTCAACAGCCTCTCATCCATTCTAGATATTCAAATACGGATAAAATATCGATCCTCAAAAAAAAACCGAGTTTTTATTTGCATAATTCGCGAAATATCTAATAGTCGCCGCATGACGAACTTAACAACACCTCAAATCCCCGACGAGCAAACGCTCATCGATCTCGCGGAAACCTTTAAGGCTCTAGGACATCCGGCACGACTTGCCATTGCGCATGCGTTAGCAGATGGCCCAGTGTGCGCCTGCGAACTGGCCAACATCGCTCACAGTAGCAATTCCACAACCTCAAGACACCTCACAGTGCTTCGCCATGCTGGGATCATTTCCAAAAGCCGCCAAGGTCAGCAGATTTTTTACACCCTCGAACGCCCTTGTCTTCTCAGCATGATGAACTGCTGCAACGAAAACTCATGACCCAACCTTCTCTTTTCACGCATCACACAACTCATTAACGCTCTCAAATCATCCAATGAACCTTTCAAAAAACAAAGCAGAATGGCGCTGGGCGCTTATTTTCCTCACCCTTTTTCTCACCGCTTGGTGGGCTCCTATTGAATCACCCCGATTCCAAAACGGTCTTCACGAAGCACTTGCGCTCACTCAATGGTATGCGCGTGAGCACGTCATTCTCTGCTTGCTCCCAGCCTTTTTCATCGCGGGAGCCATCGCTTCATTTATCAGTCAGGGATCGGTCATGAAATACCTCGGCGCAGGTGCAAAACGCGTTACAGCCTACGGTGTAGGCTCTGTTTCTGGCACCATTCTCGCCGTTTGCTCTTGCACGGTATTACCTCTTTTTGCTGGCATTTACCGCATGGGGGCCGGCATTGGACCAGCCACCGCCTTTCTTTACTCTGGCCCTGCCATTAGCGCGCTCGCCATCGTAATGAGCGCCAAAGTGCTTGGCGTTCAAATGGGATTAGCGCGGGGGATTGGAGCCATCGTTTTCAGTATCGCGATCGGCCTGATCATGGCATTTCTCTTTAGAAAAGATGAAGCAAAACGCGAAGCGATTGCCATGCAAATGCCCGAAGAAGAGCCAGCGCGTCCGCTCAGTCAAACGGCAGCATTTTTTGCCGTTCAGGTTCTCATTCTCATTTTTGCCAACTGGGGAGCCTCCGACAATGGATTTTTTGCAGCAGTTTACAATGTAAAGTGGTGGATTGTTTCCGTCTCGGCCGTCGCTCTGGCAGGCATGCTCATCACTTGGTTTGAATGTTCCAAGTTCCGAGTAGGTTTAACCTCGCTAGCGGTATTGATCACGGCTCTCGTTTTCCGCGACAACACGCTCATTCCGTTTACCATTGGCCTCGCCGGACTCGCTTGGACCATTGCCGGAACCGAGGGCGAATCTGGTGAATGGTGGCGCCAAACATGGAGTTTCACCAAACTCGTCATGCCTCTCCTTCTCGCGGGTGTTTTTGTAGCAGGACTCCTTCTCGGGCGACCCGATCACGAAGCCTGGATCCCTACAGAATGGATCAACTCAGCCGTGGGTGGCGACGGGATTCTACCTATCTTCTACTCTTCCATTGCAGGTTCGTTGATGTATTTCGCAACCCTGACGGAAATCCCCATCGTGGAGGGGCTCCGTGGAGCTGGCATGGGACAAGGAGCCGCACTTGCGCTTCTCCTCGCCGGCCCAGCACTCAGCTTGCCCAACATGATTGTCATCAACACCATCATGGGAGTTAAAAAAACAGCCACTTATGTTGCGCTTGTTATCCTTTTCAGCACGCTTGCTGGATGGCTCATTGGGCCAATGCTCTAACCAATAAACTCAATTTCTTAAACCAACAAACTAACCATTAACTCATTAAAAAAATGACAGATATTAAAATACTAGGAAGCGGATGCGCTAAGTGTAACTCACTTTACGAAACTACTGAAAAAGTAGCTACGGAAATGGGCATCGAATTCACCATCGAAAAAATCACAGACATGATGAAATTTATGGATTATGGCGTGATGATTACCCCTGCGCTTGTCGTTGACGGCAAACTTAAAGTTGCGGGAAAAATACCAACCGACGAAGAGATTAAAAATTTCATCTCAAAATAATCCCCCACCCCCTCTAACAAACATGAAAGAAGGAAATAAAAAAGTCACTGCGATACGCGCAGTTGTGTATCTCATCGCCATTGTCGGAATTGGCGCTTGGGCATGGAAAAATTTCAAGCCAACAACTCCAGAACCAGCACCATCGGCGACCACAGAATCAAGCGAGGGGAACGGAAACATCAAGCCATCCAATCTCTCCAACGAATCAGGTCACGTCGTGCTTGTCACCTACTTCACCTCCAATGTTCGCTGCCCGACTTGTTTAAAAATTGAAAAACTCACCAAAGAAAGCCTTCAAAAAGCGTTTTCTAAAGAACTCGCCTCAAAAGAAGTCGTTTTTCAAACCCTCAATTTTGATAAGCCAGAAAATAAACACTTCGTCAAAGACTACCAACTTGCTTTTAAAACCGTTGTCATTTCCGACCTCCAAAAAGGCAAAGAAGTTAAGTGGAGCAAATACGATAAGGTGTGGAACTTGGTCAATACGCCCGAGCAATTCGAAGCTTACCTCACCGACGGAATCAACAAGTATTTAAAACCTTAATCTGATGCTAGAACTATCCCTCATTACAGGTATCCTTTGGATGGGTATCTTAACGTCGATCAGTCCCTGCCCCCTTGCGACAAACATCGCGGCCGTTGCTTTTCTTTCGCGCAAAAGCGATAAAAAATCGGCGCTCGCGCTAAGCAGTTTAGCTTACATCGTAGGCCGTATGCTGGCCTACACGTTGCTTGCCATGATTATCACGGCTGGATTTTTATCAGCCCCCTCAGTGGCTGAATTTTTCAGAAGTAAATTCACAGGACTCATTGGGCCTGGCTTAATCATCGTGGGAATGATCGTCGCGGGATGGTTCACCATCAAACTCCCCGGCATGGGGAATCTCAACGAACTCGGCCCCCGTTTGGCTGAAAAGGGATGGATTGGAGAACTTTTAATGGGAGCCGTTTTTGCGATGGCATTTTGCCCCGTTTCTGCGGCTCTCTTTTTCGGTGGACTCATCCCTAGCGTTGTGCAATCAGGCTCCAACATCATCTTGCCTATTACCTATGGGATAGGCACCGCGCTCCCCGTCATCCTCGCTGTCATTATTGTGGCAGGAGGGATTAACGCGGCGAGCTCAAAAATCCAAACCATGCAAAAAATAGGAGCCAAACTCCAAGTCATCACAGGTGGCGTCCTCATTGCCGTTGGATGCTGGCTCACCTTGGCAGACATTTTAGCTTAAACCATTTTTTCTATGAAATCACCATCAACAAACAGCAAACGCAAGCGGATCATTATTTCCGTGCTCGTCATACTCGCCTTCCTTCTCGGAGGCCGAGCACTCATGATGCGGAAAAAAGCAGCTCTCGCAAAATCTCCCAAGTTTCAGTTTCAACCTCACCTCGTGGATACCGTCAAAGCCACATCGGGTGAGCTTCGCGAAATCCACCGGTATCTCGCCGTGATTGAGCCATTTCAAATGGCTGATATTTCTGCGCGCGTTACTGCAAATATCGATTCGGTAAGCCACTGGGAAGGTGATTCCGTTAAGGAGGGAGAAGTGCTCGCCTCCTTAGACGACCAGCAGGTGCGCGATGCCATAGAAATCAACCGAGCCCAAACCGAACAGGCAAAAGCTGAAAAAAAAGCACTCAAAGTAACTCTCGAATCACACCGACAAACCCAAGCGTATTGGTTAGGGGAAAAAGAGCGTAATGAAAAACTTGCCGCTAAAGGCGCCACCTCCATCTCCAAAGCATCTGCCGCTGCTGAGCGCTACAGCGATGCGTCGGGCAAACTTCGCAACGCCGAGCAAAAACTCTTTGTCATCGACCAGCAGATTAAAACGCTCGAACGCCAACTCGACCAACTCAAAACCACGCTGGAGTATTACAAAATCGTCAGCCCGTTTGACGGTGTGCTCTCAGCCCGATCTTGCAACCCTGGCGATCTGGCATCACCTGGAAAATCTCTCTTTAACGTCGAGGATCAAAGCACCATCAAGCTCAGCTTTTCCATTCCTCAAGAAGACCTGCAGACCGTTCACATCGGCACAAAGGCGTTTTTTGACTACGGTGGAAAAACCTACCACGCTTCCATTAGCCGCATTTTCCCCAAGCTGAACCGCGCACGTATGGTCACCGTAGAGGCTCTTCTTAGCCAAAAAGCGTGCACCAAACTCACCAACTCGCAAGCCCCCTGCAAGGCGCTTCCTTTAGGTGCTTACGTTGATTTCAAAGTGGTCTTCAACCAACTCCCCAACGCGGTATTAATCCCGAAAAAAGCACTCATCAAACACAGCGGACACCACGAAGTGTATGTGGTTGAAAAAGGGGTTCTCCATCGCCGCGAAGTAGAAATTCTAGGTAGCAACGAACAACAAGTTGCCGTCAAAGGAATCAAAGAAGGAGATAGCGTTGTCGTGAGCACCTTCCTCGGTTGGGCTCATCTCGTTGAAGGAATGAAAGTGGAGAAAAAATAATGAACCTATCTGATTTTTCAATCAAATCGCCTTACACCGTCATTGCGGCGGCATTATTGGTAACCGTCCTTGGTTTGTTTGCATTTAAGCGGACTCCCATTGACCTCTTCCCCGACACCACACCTCCCCAAGTCGTGGTCATCACGCAGTGGCCCGGTGCAGATTCTGGTGACATTACCGACAAAATCACGCAGGTGATTGAAAAAGAACTCAACACCGTTGGGGGGCTCAAACGAATCACCAGCACGAGCCGCGACCAAGTTTCCTCCATCAATGCCGAGTTTTACTACAGCAAAAACCTCGGTGAAGCCGTGCTCGATGTGCAAAATGCCGTAAGCCGCATAGCCCCTTCCTTGCCAAAAGGAATCATGGCTCCTCGGATTTACCGCATTTCATCAGCCACGCGCCCACTGCTCACCATTTCTGTGAGCCCTAAAAAAGAAAGCCATAAAACGCTTTCGGAGATCCAGCTTCTCGCGAAAAATCAGATCGAAGACGCATTTCTCAACATCGATGGCGTAGCAGATGTCGATGTCTTCGGAGGCAATGCCCCAGAGGTCAAAGTCTTTGTGGATCGCACAAAACTTGCCGCAAATGACATCAGCCTATCCCAGGTGCTCGCGGCACTTTCGCGCAATAATATTTCCTCCCCTTCTGGAACCATCTATTCACCCAAACAAGAATACCTCATGAAAGTCGTCGGGGAATATCAAAACCTCGATGAAATCCTCAACGTTCCCATCGTAGAACGCGACGGCGGTATTTTACGCCTCCGCGATGTGGGGCGAGTCGATCTCGGAGTTCGCGAACAGCGAAGTTTTTACCACGGCAATGGTAAAGAAGCGATCGCCATCAATGTGATGCGCCAAGAGGGTGGCGACACCGTGCGCACGATTCACAAAATCAAAGATTTCCTTCCCACGCTCAAGCGCGAATACCCCGACCTCGAGTTTACCATCACCGATGACCAACAGCCAATCATCGATCTCAACGTGAGCGGAATGAAGTCATCTCTTGTTCAGGCGATTCTTCTCACCATTGCGGTTATTTTTCTCTTTTTGGCAGACATTCGGACGGCGCTCATTGTTGCCATCAGCATCCCGCTCGCCTTTTTATCCAGTCTCACCGTTCTCTGGTTTAGCCCCTACACCATCAACATGATAACTCTTTCTGGGTTAATCATTTCAGTGGGAATGGTCGTAGACGCCTCGGTAGTGGTGCTCGAAAACATTTTCCGTCACTACACCAAAGACGAAAAGAAAGACGCAAAACGCGCGGCCAGCGTCGGAGCTAGAGAAGTTGGCCTAGCCACAACCGCTGGGATGTTGACCACCGTAATTGTCCTCATCCCCGTCATGTTTGCGGGCGGTTACACGGAGCAAACCATGCGCCCACTCAGCATGATGATTACGGCTACGCTTATCGCTTCCCTTATCGCTGCGCTCACCATCGTTCCGCTCATGGCATCCCGCGTGCTCAAACAGGGACATCACAAGCGAAACAGGCTTGAAGAAATCTTCTCCAAAACCGATTTTTTCGTCAAAAAACTTGGAGATTTTTACGTTTTTATCCTCCAAGGAGCCTTAAAAGTTCGTTGGTTGGTCGTTCTCATTTCCTTTATCT
>CAZOWD010000040.1:7151-13974 GCA_964583225.1 uncultured Verrucomicrobiales bacterium
AACGTTGTATTTGAAACACCTTCTGGGTTTACCCCCCAACAAACCAATCAAGTGCTCAGCGAGATCGAGGCCGAAATTTATAAAAGCAAAAGTGTGGTCAGCATGTCCTCGACCATTGGATCTGAGCCAGGCGAAATCAGCTTTGGTGGCGGTGGTGCCACCGCACAATCAGGCTCGATCAAAGTCATACTCACCGACCGCTTACACCGCGATAAAGACATCTGGGAAATCCAAGATATTTGGCGGGATCGTCTCGCTCACATCAAAGGGATCAAGAGTTTCCAAATCAGCGAATACGGAGCCACCCCCGTGTCAACGACCCGCGCGCCTCTCGATATCATTATCAGCGGACCCGATCCCCATGTGCTCGACCGCTTAGGCAAACAAGTCATGCGCAAGCTCAACGGCATCCCAGGTCTCGTCGATGTCAAACGTAGCTGGCACATCGACAAACCCGACATCCAAGTAAAAATCGACCCCGACCTTGCTACATTTTACAAAGCCTCCCAGCAAACGATTGCGGATGAATTAAAAGTAGCCGTCAAGGGTGTGCCAGCAACGGCCATGCGGCTCAATGGCTATCTCGATATCCCCATTCTGCTCCGCTACGATGGATCCGACATTTCAACCCCTCAGCAAATGGAAGAAATCCCCGTGCAGACAGGTGTCGGGCAAGTTCCGCTCCGCTCACTGGCAACGCTAGAATCTCACTACAACCAACCATTTATCACCCGCGAGAAACTCCAATCGACGCTCGATATCACAGGCATCAACCGCGGTCACACGATCGCGCACGTCACGGGGATGGTGAAGAAAAAACTCGCCAAGTTTCCCGTCCCTGCTGGGTATTCCATCCAAGTGGCAGGAAGTGCCGTCAACATGAAAGCGGGGCAAGCAGAAATGGGAAAAGCTCTCACAATCGGCATCATCATGCTCCTTGTGTTACTCATTGCCATGTTCCGGTCATTTTTGCACCCGTTCACCATTATGGCAGCCATCCCGCTCGCTGTTGCAGGTGGATTTTGGGGTTTGCTCCTTTTCGACAAACCCATGTGTAAACCGGCCATGATGGGCATGATCCTCCTCGGAGGAACGATCGTGAACAACAGTATCCTCATCCTAGACTTCATCATCAATGCTCGTGAAAACGGCATGAGTAAAAACGAAGCCATCATTCACGCAGTTCGACTCCGACTCCGCCCCATTCTCATGACTACAGTCTCAACCATCATCGGCCTCACACCGCTGATCTTTGAGCTGGCCGTAGGGCTTGAGCGCATGAGTCCGCTGGGAATTGTTGCCGCGACAGGACTTCTCGTGGGCACCTTCCTCACTATGATTGTTGTCCCCGTGATTTACTCACTCTTCGACAGCCTATCCGTCAACACTCGAAAACTACTCGGGTTTTCGGGCTAAAGACCGAGAAAGGATCGCTGCACCAGAAGCCACGATCCTAAAAAAATCCGCCCGTCAGAACAATCTAACGGGCGGATAAAACAATGAAATAAACAACATATAAATGAACCTTTAAGCACCTACTCTTTCAGGTTGCATTCACCCCTTAAGCGGTGCCCATGGAAAGTTTTGTTTTTTTTCTTCTCTTTTTTTTAATTTTTTTTGAGACGCCTCAAAAAGAAGCACCATCACGGGGCGTTATCTCTCTTTTTATAAGCCTTTTTGCAGAGCTTTAATTTTTTTCCACTCCCTTTTCTTAGGATCAAAATTAAGAATACAGACCTGCTTGGGCTTCAGTGTCACTGTAAGCTTGTCCCCATAGTTGTATTTGGATTTGAGCCCCACCAAGCTATCTTCAAGCGGTGAACTCAGGAAATAAGAACGATTCCCCTTCTTCTCCAAGCCAAACTTGCGATCTAACGTAATGGTGATCGATTGCGTTTTTTCGGACGGATTATGCAAGCTGATGTATCCTCTCGACTTATTCCACGCCGTGTAACCGTAAACTTCTTTTTTCCTAGGAGATCCCCCAAACATCCTCGAACGTGTAAACGTTGGAAAAACATCTTCAACCCAGAGCAATCCCTCAGCCAACACGTCCCAATCGGGATCTTTGAGTTTAAACGTTTTCAAGTAAAGCTCCACAAAACCCGTTCCACGAGACATATTCATGTAAAGATACTTACGAAAACTATCTTTGCTCTCTTTGCTCGATTTCTTTTTAGGCTCGTGGTTAAAGAGCGAATTCATCGGGAAATGAGTGTGCTCTTTTTTGTAAATATTAAAGTAAACGCCATCTCGGTAAACCAGCTCACCTGTGCGATCGGCGCCTCCTGCGGCATCGCCTGCATTAATCATCCAGACCGCATCAACATCCATCAGCCACCAAGAACTCAGATAAGCTCCATTTGAAATAACGATATAAACGTCGGGGTTCACCTCCGCCATTTTTTTGAAAATCTTCATCAACCGCTCCGTCCCCACAGTAAGGTAGTAGGTTTTGAGCTCATCATATTTAGCCGAATTGAGACGTTTATCATCGGGGGAAAGTTGATCAATTCCCTCCAACTGCGGCATTGTGGGCATATTTCTCCCCACACCGTGAATATCAAAATCTCGGATATTGAGATGGCCAAACAATCCATCGAGTTTGAAATACGTCGTTCCCTCTTTCGTAAGTTGGACCATCCGCTTTTCCAACTTGTCCATATAGGTGGTATCGGCAAGCGACATATAATTCTTCAGAGCACCCCACCCTTTTTTACGCATGTTAGGCACCACTGGCTTAGCATTAAAGTTACACCCAGGACTCAACCAAAGCCCACGAGTTGAGTGCGCTTCTTTGACGGCTCTATTGCTCGACGCAAAGTTTGAATCAAACCGACCATTCACAGGCCAAACCCCGTTAGACCAGTCAGATTGAGCCGTAGAATCCTGCCATCCATCATCAATCACATACGCTTTCAGAGGAGGCACACCGCGCTTTACACATAACTCTTCATTCACTTTTTTCACACTGCGAATGAATTGTTTTTTATTGATATTTTTCCCGTAATCAAACCACGAATTATACTGCCGCTGAAGTCGCAATGGACGCACGCGAATCTTGTTAATGTAATCGTAAAATGCATCGGAATTAAACGCAGGATCATCGCTCACTCCCATCACGGATTGGTATGTCGAATAGGTTTTTCCTGGCTGAAGCATCCGACCGTGAAGGTATCCGCAACGAAGCTTTTCACCTTTCACATAGTTCACCGATGCCGGAAACTCGACTCCCCAAAACGTTGCGGTTTGCGTCGTGAATAAAGGTTGCCCCAAACCAGGTCTCCAACCACCTCGTGCATTGATCTGCTTGATTTGATACGGTTGATTGGCATCTTTAAAAGAAAGCGCCTCCACATCCACCCGCTCGAGACAAACTTTCCGATCGCTGGTGATCTTTAAGCGTTTGCGCATATAAAAATCATCGCCATTGAGAGTGTAATTCACCGTCACTTTCAACCCGTGATCTTTATTTGACAACTCAACGACAGCTTCCGATGCGCTGTGGCGCGCCACCTTCACCACATGAAAATCTTTTGAGGTTAAAATCTCATCGGTCCCCACTTTATCCGTCCCTTTCGAAATCCTAAGAGCAAACTCCACGCACTCCGTGGGAATCAATTTTTTCCCCGCTCGTTTATTAATAATCTCCGTAGTTACCAGCGCACCATCTGTGCTAAAAGTGCGTTTTATATTTTTATTTTCGAGCGAAAATGTTTCCGCGTGAAGAAACGAACAAGAAAACAAACAAAGCGAGCCTATCCAAATTTTTGAAATCATATTTAACATATACTTTCCTCAAACTAACAAATTTCACATTTCATTCCATAAAAAAAACGCGCCCAACAAAATCTCACAATGCATCAATGTATATCCTCTTGTCATTAATGATTGAATAGCTTATGAACTTTTTCATGTCAGCCGAGATGGAACACACACTCGCCTCCACAGCTTCGTTGGAGGGAACCTCATTGCACACTGGAGAAAAAGTCACCCTTACGATAAAACCCGCTCCTGCAGGTCACGGATTCAAATTCCGTCGCATCGATCTCCCCGATCAACCTTTCATCAACGCCGACGTTGATAAAGTGCAAACGGTCGAACGCTCCACCACCTTAGCTGAGGGATCTGTGAAAGTTCACACCGTCGAACACATCCTTTCTGCTCTTTGTGGCATGGGAATTGACAATGCCATCATTGAAATGGACGCCAACGAACCTCCTATCGGTGACGGATCAGCCAAACCCTACGTTGAACTCATCAAAAAAGCGGGGATTGAAGCTCAAGACAAAACACGCAAAGTTTACGCAATCCGCGAAACCATCCACATGGAAACCAAAAGCGGATCAATCATCACAATCGTCCCCGATAACAAATTCCGCATCTCCGTTACTAACGTCGGTCCCGAAGGACGGTTTACTCAATTTTTCTCTAGCGAAGTCACGCCTGAAATCTACGAAAAAGAAATAGCTCCAGCCCGCACGTTTGTTTATTATGAAGACGTCAAACCTCTTCTTGATAAAGGACTCATCAAAGGCGGAAGCCTCGAAAACGCAGTGGTTGTTCGTGGAGAAGAGGTTCTCAGCAAAGAGCCCATGCGCTACACCAACGAGTTCGCTCGCCACAAAGCGCTCGACGTCATCGGCGACCTCATGCTCAGTGGCAAAAAAATCTTAGGTCATGTCATCTGCATTAAGCCGGGTCACAGCCCCAATACCCAGATGGCGAGCAACCTCAAGCTCGACTACATGCGGATGCGCACCCAAGTGCCACCACTCGTTATTCCAAATGGCGAAACCGTTCTGGACGTGAACGATCTCATGAAAATTCTCCCACACCGCTACCCATTCCTCATGGTGGATCGCATTGTGGATTTTGAAGGCGACAACAAGTGCACGGGCATCAAAAATGTCACGATGAACGAGCCATATTTCCAAGGTCACTTCCCAGGGCACCCCATCATGCCCGGCGTGCTTCAAGTCGAGGCCATGGCGCAAGTTTCCTCCATCGTTCTCCTCCGCAAACCAGAAAACCAAGGGAAAATTGGTTACTTCATGAGTGTGGATAAAGTCAAATGGCGCAAGCCTGTCATGCCTGGCGACACCCTCTTTATCGAGGCCGAGATCACGGGCGTTCGCCGAAATATCGGCTCAGCCACTTGCCGCTGTCTCGTCAACGGCGAAGTCGTTTCCTCTGGCGTTCTCAAGTTTGCCTTGATCGACGGATAACCCAAACGGCTCACGTTTCCATCTCCCGTATTTCACTCCCATTTCAGCTATGATCCACCCAAGCGCCGTTATCGATCCCTCTGCAGAGATCGACCCAACCGTTACCGTTGGCCCATTTTGTGTCATCGGAGCCAACGTCACCATTGGCGCTGGGTGCGAGCTTAAATCCCACGTCGCAATCGAGGGCCATACCCGCATCGGTGAGGAAAACACCTTTTTCCCCTTTGCTGCCATTGGTCAACTCACCCAAGACATGAAATACGCGGGCGAGCCAACCGCGTTGGAGATTGGCGACCGAAACGTCTTTCGGGAAAACACAACCATCCATCGTGGCACCACGGCGGAGGTTCCAACACGCATCGGAAACGACAATCTCTTTCTTTCCTACGCACACGTGGCGCACGACTGCCAAGTCGGCAATAACTGCATCTTCTCCAACAACGCAACTCTGGGAGGACACTGCACGGTTTACGACTACGCCATCATCTCTGGCCTCACAGCCGTGCATCAGTTCACGCGCGTCGGAGAACACTGCATGATCGGTGGATGCTCACGCATCTCTCAAGACGTTCCCCCTTATATGATTTTGGCAGGCAACCCAGCACTTGTCCGAGGCGTCAATCTCATCGGGCTTCAGCGCCGTGGTTTTTCAGAAGAAACGCGTCGCGCACTCAAAAACGCCTACAAAAAACTCTTTTTAAACAAAAAGAACAACCTCGCCCATTCGGTTGAAGCGTTCACTGCAGAAAACCCATCCCCCGACCCTGCAGTTGAAAGATTGCTCAATTTTATTGGCGAAAGCGAGCGAGGTGTCACAAGATAAACACTCATTTGTTTTACGAAAGTTTAACATTTTTACTTGCGCATTTCAAATCCTCGACTAGTTTCCGCCCCGCTATGAAGAAATTCGCATTTACATTACTCGCAGGTCTTACCCTTGCTGCTTCTGCACAAGCTGGTGAAGATTATTCCGCTAAAGCTCCTGTTACTCCTGCCCCAGCTCCAGCTCTCTGGACATGGTTTGCAGGTGGTTCCGTTGGATACCTCACTGACATGGATACAGAAATGTATACCCTCCATGTTGGTATGGAGCGTCAAATCGACGACGTCAGCTCACACGCTATCTTCCTTGAAGTTGGATACGCTAATCCTGACGGCTACGGATTCGGCACAAAAGGTGGCAGCGCAGACACACGCTTTGACGTAGACGCTGACATCATCCCTGTAACCATCAACTACAAATACGAGCGTAGCATCACCGACAAACTTGATTGGTATATCGGTGCAGGCGTAGGTCTTGCATTTGTTGATTCTGACCACTCTCTCAAAAACCACAATAGCTACTCAGACCTTAAAGATGACATCAGCGATGCTGAATTCTTTGGTCAAATCTTCACAGGCCTCGTTTACAACGTAAGCGACGAATTTGAAATCTTTGGCGGTGCTCGTTACCTTTACATGAACGACGACGACGACTTCAACACATACGGTGACGACTGGATGTTCGAACTCGGCGCACGCTGGAACTTCTAATCTTAACTGATTTAAACTCTATTTTAACGGCCCATCTGGATCATACCAGATGGGCTTTTTTT
>CAZOWD010000041.1:0-10325 GCA_964583225.1 uncultured Verrucomicrobiales bacterium
TTCGAATAAAGTTCAACTTGACAAGTTTAAAATCAACACATCTTAAGCTTTTTTAATAAACACTTTAAGTCATTTATTATTTTTTCATTTCAGCCTTTCCAACACACCCTCTTCCTTTTCAAATAGCGCACATGGAGATCAACCCACAAGATTTTGAAAAATTAGGCTCTTTTTACCTCGGGCGTTCTTACGATCTAAAAAACAAAAAACTCGGAGAAAACCTCACTCTTTACGACTCAAAAGACCTAGTTACCCACGGTGTGGTGCTCGGCATGACAGGATCTGGAAAAACGGGTCTATGCCTCTCCATTCTCGAAGAAGCTGCGATGGATAACATCCCGGCCATCATCATCGACCCCAAAGGGGATATCGCCAACCTCATGCTCACCTTCCCCGAGTTTAAAGGGGCAGATTTCCGTCCATGGATCAATGAAGACGACGCCACAAAAAAAGGAATCACTCCCGATGAATACGCACAAAATACCGCAGACATGTGGAAAAAAGGACTTGCAGAATGGGGGCAATCTCCCGAGCGCGTCCGACAATTCAAAAACAAAGTAGACATCAACATCTTCACTCCAGGGAGCAAAGCTGGCATACCTGTCTCCATACTCAGCTCGTTAGAAGTTCCGCCCTTTGAAATTATGGACGACGGCGAACTACTCGGTGATCGAATCGAAAGCACCGTCAGTTCGCTACTCTCACTCATTGGAGTCGATGCCGATCCCATCCAAAGCCCCGAAGCAATACTACTAGGCACATTATTTAACCACTGCTGGCAGGCTGGCCAAAATCTTTCTCTGGAATCTATCATCCGCCACCTTCAAAAACCTCCCTTCGACACCGTTGGAGTCATCGACGTGGAATCCTTTATGAGTAGCAAAGAACGGCAAAAGCTAGCTCTCAAATTTAACGCACTTCTCGCCTCCCCCGGATTTTCATCGTGGATGAAAGGCCCCGCGCTCGACATCGATAAAATGATGCACGCTCCCGATGGAAAACCACGCATTTCCATTTTCTCCATCGCCCACCTCAGCGATTCAGAACGCATGTTTTTTGTGAGCTTGCTACTCAACCAGATGTTGGGATGGATGCGCACCCAGAGCGGAACCACCAGTTTACGAGCGCTTCTTTATATGGATGAAATCTACGGATTTCTTCCCCCTTCCCAAAATCCTCCGAGCAAAAAGCCCATGATGACGATGCTTAAGCAGGGGCGCGCATTTGGACTCGGTGTGCTTCTCGCCACCCAAAACCCTGTCGATCTCGACTACAAAGCACTCTCAAATATTGGAACTTGGTGGTTGGGACGCCTACAAACCGAACGCGACAAAGCTCGCGTGTTAGACGGACTTCAAGGTGCGGCAGCTTCTCAGGACGGAGGGTTTGATCGCAAAAAAATGGAAGAACTTCTCGCGGGTCTTGGATCTCGCGTCTTCCTCATGAACAACGTTCACGATGGAGAACCCGAAGTTTTCCATGTCCGCTGGGTGATGAGTTATCTCTGTGGTCCGCTTACTCGCCGAAAAATTAAAACTCTCATGGATCCCAAACGGGGAAACTTCACAGAAACGGCTCCAGAGCAAAACACCCCAAAAGCCAACCCCATGGCTATGCCTGGAAGCCAAAGCAACCCTGCATCCACCCCCAAAGGCACACGTCCAATCGTAGGAAATGGCGTCACCGAATACTTTGTCCCCTTCGCCGGCGAAGCCGAAGACATCACCTATCAACCAGCACTCCTCCGAGAGGCCGCCGTGCATTTTTCATCAAGCAAATATGGAGTCGACGGGAACCGCATCATTCGTTTTGTAAACCCAATCAACAAGGACGGAATTAACTGGGACAAATCCATCAAACTCCCCCATCCTGTTAAAGCTCTTGAGGAAAAACCTCGCCAAGGTTGCGGTTTTGGGAAGCTCCCAGGATTTGCAATGAACGCAACGAATTACAAACAAGTTAAAAAAGATTTTGCAGATCACATCTACCGCAACGAACGCGTCGAAATTCTCTACGCCCCCATTTTTAAGACTTATTCCAAACTCGACGAAAACGAAGGAACATTCCGTGGAAGGCTCGCGCAGGAAGCTCGCGAGATCCGCGACTTAGCCGTCGAAAAAATGCGTAGCAAATATGAAGCTAAAATAAAAACCAAAATCAAACAACTCGAACGGGCTCAAAATACACTTTCGCGAGAAGAAGCCGAATCCAGCAGCGCAATTTGGCAAGCTGCCGCCAAAGTTCTAGGCGGCGTAATTGGGGGACTTTTTGGAGGACGACGTAGCTCTACTAGCGCCACAATCAACAGCGCATCTCGCGCTTACAAACAGCGCGAAGACGTCAAACTCGCCGAACAGAAAATCGCCCAAATTCAAGGCGACATCGACGATCTACAAGAGGAGCTCAAACAAGAAATTGCCGAACTCGACAGCCAGTTTGACCCAACAACCGTCGATCTTGAAAAAGTTTCAATTAAACCTTACAAAAAAGACATCAACATCACCTCCACGGCTCTCGTTTGGTTGCCTTACCATCAAGACTCAGAAAAAGCATGGTAAAACTGTTGTTTATCATCGCAATTCAAAACTCACTCGTTAATCTCCAGCCACAGTGACTCCCAAATATCCATCCAACTTTCAACGTAAGACCCTATGGAATGCGTTAACAGGTCTAGCGATGCTTACGATCGTGCTCCTGCTTTCCTGTTTTATTTGGGCTACGGGAAAAATTCTTGGCATATTTCAACCCGTCCTCGTCCCCCTCGCCGTTGCTGGAATTATCGCCTATTTGCTAGATCCCGTTGTAAAATGGTTTCAAAATAAAGGACTCTCGAGACTCAAATCTGTCATTACAGTTTTTGCGTCGTTTCTTGTAATCATTAGTATTTTTGCCCTCATCGTCGTTCCCCCCATCGCCAAGCAACTCAACGATGAGCAAAACCTCCAAGCTCTCAACAACAACGCCACAAAAGCGTTTCAATCCCTCAAAAAACAACCTTGGGTAGCGCATTGGCTGGGTCGGGCAAAAAAGTTTAAGGTCGTCACCACAAAAGATTCCAAAGGAAAAACAACCACAACGACCGAGCTTCAAGAAAGTGAATCCTCCACCCCACCAAAAGCATCTTCTGAAGCCCAAGAAGAAGACGAGATTGTTCCTTTCTCAGAAACTCGTTTAGCTGCGTTACTGCCCAAAGACATCGCCGCCAAATCTGCGCTCTGGCTCAGGGGGGGCACCTCCAAACTTTTGAGCATTCTCGGCATGATTTTTGGATTTGCGATGCTTCCCATTTACCTTTATTACTTCCTTAAAGAAAGCTCCGGAATCAAAGAACACTGGCACGAATACGTTCCTCTCAAAGCATCTCACTTTAAAGATGAAGTCATCGATACGCTCAGCGAAATTAACGGTTACTTGATCTCCTTCTTTCGCGGGCAACTTCTCGTCGCCATGATCGACGGCATACTCGTCGGCATTTCTCTCTTTGCCTTCGGGCTTCCTTACGGGCTCGTCATCGGGCTTTGTTTAGCTATTTTTGGAGTTATCCCCTACATCGGAAATATCATCTGCCTCATTCCTGCCTGCATCATTGCCTACGTTCACTACAGCATCACGCCTACCTTCTTGGGCTCAAATCCTTGGGCGTATGTAGCTGCCGTTTGTTGTATTTTCTTCATCGTCCAACAAATCAACTCTCTCGTAACCGCGCCTAAAATCGTAGGAGACTCCGTAGGGCTCCACCCAATGACTGTTATTTTCTCCATGCTTTTCTGGTCGATCCTTTTTGGTGGTTTTATCGGAACGTTGCTCGCAGTTCCACTCACAGCCGCGGTAAAAGTGCTTTTCCGACGTTACATTTGGGAACCTCAAATGAACGAACCGCTCCCGCCTCAAAAAGAGTCGTCACCCGCCTAAAAAAACTTTTCATTTGCCCAAATCTGCATTTTCAGCATCATAGATCGAAATTAACAAAATCTTTTATTTTTTTTAAGAAAGAATCGCTCGTCTCTCCGCTCTTATTTTAGTTATCCTCCGAAAACAGTTCACCATTCATGAAACATCTCCTCACCAGCTTACTGGCATTTATTGCTATACTATCGCCAATTCATGCAGATTTCGATCCCTTTGGAGGAAGCTCAAACGGTCCAAAAAAAACAGAAGTCTCCGTCATCTCTGAAGTTAGCGCTGTAGCTCCAGGAGATACATTCACCATCGCCGTCAAACTTAAACACATCGACGGGTGGCACTCTTATTACAAAAACCCAGGTGGCCCAGGAATCCCACTTGAATTTTCTTGGAATCTTCCAGAGGGCTTCGAGCTAAAAACTTTACATTGGCCGACCCCTCATCTCTACACTTCCATGGGAACCCTTTTCTATATGTATGAAGGGGAATATTCCATGCTTGCCGACATCTCCGTTCCCAAAACAGCTAAAGTTGGTGAAAAAGTAAACATTTCCGTAACCCCCTCATGGCAACTCTGCGATAAAGTAGGGTGCGATCCGCCAGAATCCAAAGAATTAACACTCAGCCTCCCTATTGCTGAAAAAACACAGATTGCGGAAGAACAAACCAGCTTCTTTGCCAAAGCTCGTTCACAAATCCCCAAAAAGAACGACGCTTGGGACGTAAAAGCTGAAGTTACCACTGAAAATTTCATCCTCACACTCACTCCCAAAGAAGGAAATACTCAGAAGCTTGAGAAAAAACACTTCGTCCTAGATACAGCAGGCTCAATTAATGCAGAAAAACCTCAAACAATTACGGAAAAAGACGGTGTTTACACCATCACCATTCCCCGTGAAGCATCGGTAGCGATCCCTCAAACCATTACAGGACTACTCATCGACGAAACCAAAGCATCTCCTGCACTTGCCATGAGCGTCCCCGTTTCAGGCGACGGTGCTGGCAACGCACCCACCCAATCAGCACACGGGCATCTTTCTACAGCCCCCACCCCAGAGATGATCGCTGAAGCGGCAAAGCTATATCATCCTGAAGAAAAAATCGACTACGTCAAACTCGACGGAACCGAAGAAAAACCTCTCACGTTCCTCTCGGCTCTCTTCTTTATTTTTATCGGAGGGCTACTCCTCAACCTCATGCCCTGCGTTTTCCCTGTTCTCGGCATCAAAGTCATGGGATTTGCGCAGCAAGCGGGATCCGATCCTAAAAAGATCAAAATGCACGGCTTGGTCTTCATGTCGGGACTCGTCGTATCCATGTGGATTCTAGCCGGCATCATCTACACCCTCAAAGGAACCTTTGGCGTAGATCCCAACTGGGGCGAACAACTTACCAATCCGGTATTCCTCGCCGTCATGATCATTCTGCTGTTTGTCTTCGGACTCAACATGGCAGGACTTTTTGAATTTTGCACCTCACTCACGGGTGTAGGAGGAGAACTTCAGACCCGAAAGGGATACACGGGCTCCTTTTTCTCAGGCGTGCTAACCACCTTAATCGCCACCCCTTGTAGCGGTCCCTTCCTCGGATCCGTCATGGCATATGCGCTCAACCTCAACGCTGTAGAGGGAATGATTCTCTTCACTCTATTTGCACTTGGTATTTCCGTGCCCTACGTGGTGCTCGCCTTCCTCCCAAACCTCATCAACAAACTTCCACGCCCTGGTGCATGGATGGTGACGTTCAAACAACTTATGTCTTTTGCCTTGTTTGCAACGGCCGCTTATTTCTACCAGAGCTTTGCAAAAATCACGGGCATCACAGGAGCCTCTGACCTCATCATGGCTCTCGTGCTCATTTCCCTCGCGATTTGGGCCTATGGTCGATTTGGTTCACCATTCACTCCAAAATTGAAACGCTTTCTCTGGGGATTCGGATTCCCTGTTGTCGTCACTTGCTTGGCGATTTCTATGACTCGTTCGGCTTCCTCCGAACGCGCACCCACCCCACCACTCAGTGGTTCGTCTTGGTATCCTGGTGTGGTTGAACAAAACCGAGCTAAAAAACGGATTGTCTGGGTGGATTACACCGCCGATTGGTGACTACTCTGCCAAGCAAATGCGAAGCGTGTCTTCCCATCCAAAAAAGTTACAGATGTCCTTAAAGAACTCGATGTCCTCGTCGTCATCGCCGATGGCACCAATGGTGACGAAACCATCAAGCGCGATCTTGCACGAGCCAACCGCAAGTCACTCCCAACCAACCTCATTTACCCTGCAGATCCAAGCAAACCTGCGATCATGCTCCCCGAGGTTCTTTCGCCTGACATCGTCGTCAAAGCTCTCCGAACAGCGGCTAAAATGAAATAACATCAAGGTATTTCGATCCCATTATCCTACTCATGACACCAACAGAACTCATCCGCGACAACATTCGCGACATCATTGATTTTCCCAAGCCAGGTATTCTCTTCAAAGATATTTCCCCCATTCTTTCAGATCCCACGCTGCTCAGGCACTCCATGGATCTACTGACTGCGACTGCTGGCGATGCTAAAATTGATAAAGTTGTAGGCCTTGATGCCCGTGGATTTATTTTTGCTGCTCCTGTAGCTCTCAACTTAAACGCAGGATTCACTCCAATCCGGAAACCAGGAAAACTCCCATGGAAAACCAACAGCATGGCCTATTCTCTAGAATACGGAGAAAATGTTGTCGAAATCCACCAAGACGCCATTCTCCCTGGAGAAAATGTTCTCCTTGTTGATGACCTCCTCGCTACGGGAGGCACTGCGGCTGCCGCAATTCAACTCATCAATGGACTGGGCGCCAACCTCATTGGTGCTTCATTTCTGATCGAACTCAGCGAACTCAAAGGACGTGATCGCCTTGGAGACGTTCCCATCCAATCAATCATCACTTACTAAAACTAAAGAGAAAATATATTTTTCAAAGCCTCTACAGTCCCCCGACTGGCGGGGCTTTTTGCTACAAACCCTCCTCTTTCGCGCACGCAAGTTTTTACTTCATCACAAGCATTTCCAGGGCAGGCTAATTTTCCTGCAAATTTCGGGTTCAGCATATCCAAATCATTATGGCTATCCCCGATGGTAAACGTATGGTCTACATCCACGCCAATCAACCTCGCAACTTCAGCCATCGCAGTTCCTTTATGATAATCTCGATGACTAAACCGCAGGTAAATACCATTTCTCTGATACGATAAGTCAGGATAACGCGAAAGTTCCTGATCAATCCTGCACACAATCAAATCCATTTCCGCCACCGTAGAAGCCACGATCCCTGCCGGCTCAGATTCCTGCATTCCCCAAACAGCCGCCGTCTCTCGCTCAACCCACTCCTGCATCTCCTCTAAAAACTTCGAGACTTTGCGAAATAACGCTTCATGAGCTAGCACACACTGGCGATTCCAATCCTCCGCAGGAACCCAGCGCCCTTGTTCATTAGGAGTATAAATCTCACGTTCTCGCTCGATAATAAAATCAGGCAAAAAAGGAAACTGAGCGTCAGCCATCCCCTCAAAAGCAAACATCAGCGTGCGCCCTGTATTAATTCCCCAATAAGCTCGATGCGACCTCCGCATCTCTTTTATTGTTTCAAAAAACTCAGGAACCACAGGAGGTTCTTGATCGGGATTCGCGAGTGTTCCGTCAAAATCAAAAGACAGCAACCAATCAAAATGCTCTAAAGAAGGTAACGTTTTCAATGAAATGATAGATAAGTTTTCAAAATCCTTTATAAAGCACGCGCTTTATTTTCCTTGTAAACGCTTCTTCAAATAAAATTTCAAATCCGCTTGCGTCTTAATTTGCCGAATCAAACTCGCTTTCTCCTGATAACTTGTGGCAGTAGCCCCAATTTCCAAAGTTTGATTTTTAAGATGTTTAAAAGAATCGCGCGCTTCACGAGGGTCTTCTTTTTCCACTTCTTTTTCAGCTACGCGAATACAACGGTTTCCATCATAATAATAACGTAATCTTGTCAGCACATTCTCCGTAGGTGCATCTGTCTTTTTTCCCTCCGATTTTTTAGGATCCTTAAACACCCAAAACTCATCATCCGCTTTGATAAAAAACAAAAGCCCCTTATCAAAATAATAAATTTCTCGAGTAACCCCATGATCTCCTTTCACCACAATATCTAACTTTTTCACAACACCTTTCGAATCCTCAAATCGGGTTAAAATCGGATCGAACGAAGGATCTAACCCCGCCTTTAAAACTACTTTTTTCAACGATGTGTCAGCATCAATCTTCCGAGCAAGCTGACGGATCTCAACAATTTTCTTTTCATCTTTATTGGCTAAGTCTCGCTTTTCAACTGGCTGTTCGCTCTTTTTAGTAGCCTCTTCAGCTTGGACAAAAACTCCTCCAAAAAAACTCACTCCACAAACACTGGTCAGAACGATCAATCGCTTCATTCCTGAAACATGAACAAACGACATTGAGCTTACGAGTCAAAAAACAGGATTCTGATGAGACATTTATAACACCCACCACCTTCTCATTTCTATTTTTTCACATTCGGTGGTTTTCAAATCGATAATCCGTGATTAAAACACCCGCATGTGGAAAGGACGTTTCTCAAAAGCTACCGCCGACCTTGTTCAACAATACGGGGAATCTATCTCATACGACTGGCGACTCTATAAACACGACATCGCTGGATCTATCGCCCACGCTCGGGCACAAGTGAAAGCGAACTTACTCACCCAAGAAGAATTTTCAGCCATCGAATCGGGCTTGCGCGAAATCGAACAAGAAATCGCAGACGGAAACTTCAAATTCAGTATCGAACTTGAGGATATTCACATGAATATCGAATCGGCTCTGACCGAGCGCATAGGAGCACCTGGCGCAAAACTTCACACCGCCCGCTCCCGTAACGACCAAGTAGCCACCGACACCCGACTTTACTGTCGCGAGGAAATCGACACACTCATCGAACTTCTCACGGCACTTGAAACGTCGCTACTCAACAAAGCGGAACAATACGCCTCAGCCTTTATCCCTGGATACACACACCTTCAACGCGGTCAACCCGTCACCGTAGGACATCATCTTCTCGCCTACGTCGAAATGATCGATCGCGATAAATCCCGCCTCTCCGACTGTCGGAAACGCCTCAACGTAAGCCCTCTTGGATCCGGAGCTCTCGCAGGTTCCACCATCAACCTCGACCGCCAACAAATTGCCGATGAACTCGGGTTTGACCGCGTAAGCACCAACTCCATGGATGCCATTTCCGACCGCGATTACATCGCAGAGTTTCTCTTCGCCATGGCGCTCATCGGCACCCACCTTTCCCGCCTTTCTGAAGACTTGATCCTCTGGTGTAGTAGTGAATTTGGCTTTGCGACGCTCTCAGACGCCCACACCACGGGCTCTTCGCTCATGCCACAAAAGAAAAACCCTGACGTTTGTGAAATAACACGTGGAAAAACAGGCCGTCTCTATGGAAACCTTGTAGCCTTACTCACCGCGGCTAAAGGGCTCCCTCTCACTTACAACCGCGACCTTCAAGAGGACAAAGAACCTCTTTTCGATTCAATCGACACGCTAAAAATCGCACTCAAAGTCAACACCGAGATGATTGCCGACATGACAATCAACGTCGACACTTGTGAGAAAGCAGCTTCTGACCCCATGCTTCTCGCCACCGACCTCGCAGATTATTTAGTCAAAAATGGAGTTCCATTCCGTCAGGCCCACGAACTCGTCGGACTCGCCGTAGCCGCCAGCGTGAACACAAAAACTCCGCTCAACGAACTCGACCTTTCTCAAATTTCCGAACACTACGGTGCCGACGCAAACGACGTGTTCAACTTACAAAAAGCTCTTGCAGCCCGCACCAACCAAGGCGCCCCAAGTATTCAAAATGTAAAATCTGAGATTGCTCGATGGAAAAGTAGTCTCTAAAATCTTTTTTCTAAAAAAAGATTGTAAGTTTTCCCTTGACGGTTCCGTAATCGTCGCGGAGATTCCGCGCGCAGTAAGCTAAAAAGTTTACAGGCCCACTATAATAGGTGAGGTGTATCCTTTTCTCTCATCCGTATAAATCTCCATCACAATAAATCCCTTTCAGATCCAATTCTAACCACTCCTATGGCAACCAAAAAAGTAGCAGCAAAAAAAACAACGGCTAAAAAAACGGCCGCAAAAAAAGCAACAGCTAAGAAAGCTAAAACCCCAGCTAAGAAAACAACGGCTAAAAAAGTCGCTGCGAAAAAAGCAACCACAACTAAAAAATCTACAACTAAACCCGTTGCTAAAAAGACTGCCACAAAAAAGGCAACTTCTAAAAAAGCCGCTGCAAAAAAAACTACAGCCAAGAAACCAGCTAAAAAACCAACGACTAAAGCTGCAGCGAAAAAGCCATCCAAGCCAAAAGCTCCCTCTAAAC
>CAZOWD010000041.1:10425-13767 GCA_964583225.1 uncultured Verrucomicrobiales bacterium
CCAACGACTAAAGCTGCAGCGAAAAAGCCATCCAAGCCAAAAGCTCCCTCTAAACCTAAAACACCGAAGCGTCGTATCGACACTCCTGAAATTCAGGAAAAAATCCGTGAACTCATCAAACTTGCCAAAGAGCAAGAGTATCTCACTTACGATGACGTCAACGACATCCTTCCCAAAGACTTGGTTGATCCTGGCGATGTAGAAGCCATTCTCGATCGACTCCGCAAAATGGAGTTTGATATCATTGATGCCTCTGAAGTTGATTCATACCGAGATCGCAAAAAAGATTCCGCCGACGAAGCTACAGCCACAAAATCGGATCAAAAACTCGACATCCTCGACGATCCAGTTCGGATGTATCTCAAGCAAATGGGACAAGTTCCTCTCCTCACTCGTGAGCAGGAAGTTGAAATCTCAAAACGCATTGAAGATGCGGAAAACGCAGCCAACGCAGAACTTCACAAATTTGGTTTTGTTGCTACCTGCTACCTCGACCTCGCCGACCGACTTGGCCGAGGAAAAGAGCGATTCGACCGTATCATTCAGGACAAAAAAATTGAAAGTCGCGAACGTTATCTCCGCGCGCTTCCCAAACTCTGCGAACAAGTCCGCAATCTCCACGAAGAAAACAGCGACATCTTCCGCAAGCTCCAAGCGAAAAGTCCAAAAGGCAAAAAGAAGCTTGTTGAAAATTTCGACAAGAACATGACATCGCTTGCTCGACTTTACACACGTTTTTACTACAAACAAAAAGTAGTTGAAGACTTCAACGCCGAGGTCGAAGAGTATCAGAAAAAACTCTGGAAATACGAACGCAAACTCAAAACTGACGCGGACAATAAAGAGTTCATCACCAAAATACGTGAAATCCAGCAGCTTTCATGGCACACCGCTGAAGATTTTGCTGAGTCACGCAAAGGGCTCCGCAAACGCACCCGCGAAGCTTACCAAGCAAAAACAGAAATGGTTGAAGCTAACCTTCGACTCGTTATCTCCATTGCTAAAAAATACACCAACCGCGGACTTTCCTTCCTCGATCTGATCCAAGAAGGAAATATGGGACTCATGAAAGCGGTTGAAAAATTTGAATACCGTCGCGGATACAAATTCTCAACTTACGCAACTTGGTGGATCCGCCAAGCCATCACCCGCTCTATTGCTGACCAAGCTCGCACAATCCGCATTCCAGTGCACATGATTGAAACAATCAATAAACTCATGCGTGTGCAGAAACAACTCGTTCAAGAATACGGTCGTGAGCCTAGCCCAGACGAAATTGCTGAAGAAATTCACCTCCCCGTCGAGCGTGTGCGCACCGTGCTTAAAATGGCACAACAACCCATTTCTCTCCAAGCTCCCGTTGGCGACTCAGACGACACCTCTTTCGGTGACTTCATCGAAGATAAAGCCGCAGAAAACCCAATGGAAGAAGCTGGCTTTGCCATGCTGAAAGACAAAATTGGAGACGTTCTTGACACCCTTACCGAGCGCGAGCGCGAAGTGCTTGAGCAACGATTTGGTCTCAAAGATGGCTATTCTCGCACCCTTGAGGAAGTGGGCCGTCAGTTCCAAGTGACCCGTGAGCGGATTCGTCAAATCGAAGCCAAAGCCCTTCGAAAAATGCGCCACCCAACCCGCATCCGCAAGTTGGAAGGATTTATTGAATTTCCTAACTTGCCATAACTTACCCTAGCGCGGCAAAAAAAAGGCGCAAAAAGCACAAGCCTCAAACACTCTCAACATCACGGAACATCGCCACAACGGCCATGTTCCGTTTTTTATATCTATCGAATCCTCAACACGCATAAAAAACACACATTTCAAACAAAAAAGAAACACAACAAGCCCCAAAAAAGGCAAGAAATCCAAAAAACACATCATTTTCTATCCTCACCCGCAAAAAAAATCACAGATTTACACCAAAATCACCAATTTTCATTTTACAAATCAGATTCCAAGCGTTAATTCACCCACGAAACAGCAATTTTACTATGAGCACACAGTCACTCGACGGAGCACAGTCTCTGATCAAAACTTTAGACGACCTCGGAATCGAATATATCTTTGGATATTCCGGCGGTGCAGCGATTCCCATTTTTGACGCCTTAGTTACGGTCAAGAGCAACATCAAATTCATCCTCGCCCGTCACGAGCAAGGAGCCTGCCACATGGCGGACGGCTACGCACGTGCCACCGGCAAACCCGCGGTCGTTCTTGTGACCTCAGGCCCTGGAGCTGGAAATACCATTGCAGGCATTATGACTGCTCAAATGGATTCCGTTCCTATGATCGTGCTCTCTGGACAGCAAGTTTCTTGGATGCTTGGAAAAGACGCTTTCCAAGAAGCCGATATCTTTGGCATCACCATGCCTATCGTGAAGCACAACTATTTGGTCAAAAACACCAATGACATTCCACGCATTATTAGAGAAGCGCATCACATCTCTACCACAGGACGTCCAGGACCTGTATTAATCGATCTACCTAAAGATATTACTCAAGCTCCGTTCTCTGGAGACTTAGATCCCGAACTCGACCTTCCTGGCTATAAACCAGAAACAGCTTTTGACATCAAAGTTACTGACATTGATGAAGCGCTTCAACTCATCCACAAAGCTCACCGTCCGCTCATCTTAGCGGGTCACGGCGCGATGATTTCAGGAGCCGAATCTCAAGTAATGGAGTTGGCTGAAACTCTCCGTTGCCCAGTCACCACAACCCTACTTGGAAAAGGCGTTATTCCTGAAGAACACCCGCTTTCTCTTGGAATGCTTGGAATGCACGGCACAGCTTACGCCAACAAAGCCGTTTGCGGATGTGACCTGCTCATCAACATCGGATCACGTTTCGACGATCGCATTATTGGACAAGCCGATAAGTTTTGTTCTGGCGCTCAAATCATTCACATCGACATCGATCCTGCCGAAATCAATAAAATGATTCGCCCCGACGTCAGCATCATTGCCGATGCGAAAACGGCGCTTGTCGAAATTAACAAACGGATCTCAGGACTCGATACCGAGCCATGGCTTGCTGAAATTGAAGACTGGAAAAAGAAATTCCCTCTCTCCTATCGCAAACAAGGCGGCTTGAGAATGCAACAAGTCATCGATGAACTTTACCAAATTGCTGGAGGTGACGCCATCGTCGCCACAGATGTGGGTCAACACCAAATGTGGGCGGCTCAATTTTACAAAACAAATGCGACCAATAAATGGCTCTCTTCTGGAGGCGCTGGCACCATGGGATTTGGCTTCCCTGCCGCTATCGGAGCAGCCTTTGCCTGTCCCGATCAAACCATCATTTCCATCTCTGGAGACGGTGGATTCCAAATGACCTTAT
>CAZOWD010000042.1:0-4428 GCA_964583225.1 uncultured Verrucomicrobiales bacterium
TCTCCATAGGATTTTTCACTCCACAGGTTTTTATCGCGAGCGGTGGATTTTCCATCGTAATGAAGCACTTCTCCCTGAGCTTGCCAATGACCAACATGCCCTGGATCTTGTTTCCAGCCTTCAAGATTTTTTCCATTGTAAAGCGGTTTAAAACCAACAGCATCATCCTTTTTTGTCGTATTAGGAAGCTCCTTGATCCGAATGTTCCGGAATTGCACGGGATCGCGATGCCCACAAAATGTGATATAGCCCGAACGTCTCTTGATCCCCTTGTGATCTGGATGCAATTTCGCCAATTCGTCCAAATTAGCCTCGTTGATCACTTTACCATTAAGCTCAATCTTCACATGCGGTCCATTTACCGTAACTCTTTCGTGATTCCACTCCCCTACTGGCTTGAGAAATCCTTTTTTAGCAGCCTGAAAGAAATACACTCCGCCATGAAACTGATAAGGCTTAAGATTTTTATATTTTGGCGCGCTGTTATCGAGAATCTGTAATTCTACTCCCGTGTGAGCTGGATCTCCATGACCAGGGTAGTTGATACCTAATCCATTGTTCCCCCCTGGTGGCAATTTAAACTCAAATTCAAATATGTAATTGGTATATTGCTTTTTAGTGATCAAATTACGCCCCTTACAGGTAATTACGCCATCCTTCACCTCATACCCTTGGTTAGTCCACCCCTTAAGGTCTTTACCATTAAACAAAGTGACCCAATCTGATGCTGATACAGTTGCTGCCGAAAGAACACCAAAACTTAACAAACTAAATAAACGAATACTCATAACTTGATACCAGATACACTCTGGTTCTTCTGAAAATTTCATCCATCTTCCAAAAATTTCCACTCCCCATCCAAAAACTAAGAAATTCTCTTTTTTTTTGCAATTCAACTCACATTTATCTTGTCAAAAACAACATCTCCCACTAGGAACCCGCCAGCCTTCGCATCGCCGCCTTAACAACTAGGGTAAATTGAAGGAGTTAGCTTATCTAAAGCGGCGAGTTTGCCACACACCCAGAGCCTTTCTGAATTAAGGGAGGACACATTTATTAATATGATCAACGAACTGATTAACGAAATGGTAGACGCTGGCGTTCATTACGGACACCAGACCCGCAAATGGAACCCAAAAATGAAGCCTTACCTCATGAAGGACAAAGGCGGGATCTACATCATCAACCTTGAAAAAACCGTGCAGTGCCTCGACGCTGCTTCTGATTTCCTCGCTGAAGTCGCCAGCAAAGACAAAAAGATCCTTTTCGTAGGATGTAAGCGTCAAGCTCAAGACTCCGTTCAAGAGGCTGCTGAAGCCATCGGACAATACTACGTCAACCACCGCTGGTTGGGTGGCACACTCACCAACCTCACCACCATTCGTCGTTCTGTTGAGCGCCTTAAGTATCTCGAAGACATCGAGAAGTCTCCAGACTTCAAGAAAATGTCTAAAAAGGAACTCTCTGCACTCGGCCGTGAGCGCAACAAACTTTTCCGCAACCTCCGCGGAATCCGCGACATGGAAAAACTTCCAGCTGCCATGGTTATCGTGGACTCAGCTCGTGAAACCATCGCCGTTGCTGAAGCTCGCCGCTTGAACATCCCTGTGATCGCTATCACCGACACCAACGCAGACCCAACTGCAGTCGATTACCCAATCCCAGGAAACGACGATGCAACTCGCTCCATTCGTCTTCTTCTCCAAAACCTTGTGGACTCTGTAGCTAAAGCTAAGCAGACCGCAGTCAAAGAAGACTAATTCTCACTCTTATAATCTTTAATTCTTAATTTTAAATACCATGGAAATTACTGCAAAAATTGTAAAAGAGCTCCGTGATATCACTAACGCTGGTATGATGGCTTGTAAAAAAGCCCTCAAAGAAACCAAAGGTGATCTCGACGCAGCCGTAAAACTTCTTCGCGAAAAAGGAATCGTAAAGTCAGCAAGCCGTGCCGACCGCGAAACTTCTGAAGGCATCGTCGCCTCTCAAGTCTCCAAGTGTGGTTGCAAAGGTGTGATCGTGAAAGTAAACTGCGAAACTGACTTTGTCGCCAAAAACGACAACTTCCAGAACTTCGTTAGCGAAATCACTGAAACCATCTTCAACTCTGACGTCACCGATGCCGAGGCTGCTACCTCACTTTCACACGGCGACGCTACTATCCAAGACGCACTCGGTGCTAAGTTTGCTGAGCTTGGCGAAGTGATCAAAATCAAAGAACTTACCCGTTACACTCGCGAGGGCAACGGTGGAGTCTCAACTTACATCCACGCTGGTGGTAAAGTAGGTGTTCTTCTCGAACTCTCTACTGAAAAAGAAGAGACAGCTAAGTCTGATACATTTGCTGAACTCTCCCGTGACATCTGCCTTCACATTGCAGCATCTAACCCTGCAGGATTGACCCGCGACGACATCGACGCATCAATCATCGAAGAAGAAAACGCAATCAACCGCAAGAAGCTCGAAGACGCAGGCAAGCCTGCACAGATCATCGACAAAATTCTCACCGGTCAGATCAACAAGTTCTTCTCTGAGTCCTGCCTTGTGGACCAAGCGTTTGTGAAAGACCCAGATCTCAGCATCCAGCAGCTTCTCGAAGCAAAAGGAAAAGAGCTCGGTGACACCATCACCATCAAGCGCTTCACACGCTTCGCTATCTAAGCTCACCGCTTAGATAACAAACTAACAAAACATTCTTTCAAGCTCCGCCCTGCCCCGTGCAAGGCGGGGCTTTTTTTTACGAAGCCCCCGCATTCTGTATTTTCAACGAAGACGCTAAAATCCTCCTAGTCTCGAGCAAGCTCAAGCTATACCATCACATCATCAGCTTCCTATCTAAAGTTCGATATTGAATCGCTTCCAACACATGATTGGCTTCAATTTTTTCAACACCTGCCAAATCCGCAAGCGTCCTAGCAACTTTTAAAATACGATCGTGAGCTCGGGCTGAAAAATTAAGCTCGTTCATTGCGTGTTCTAAATACCCCGACGCCTGAGCATCAATTTCGCAAAACGCACGCATCACCTTGCTTGGCATGGCGGCGTTACACGTCAAACCATCAATTCCTTCAAAGCGCTTAAGTTGTCGATTCCGCGCCGCCACCACGCGCTCACGAACCACAGCAGAACTCTCCCCTTGCTCCGTCGAAGCCAAATCTCGATATTCCACCGTAGGCACCTCCACGTGCAAATCAATTCGATCCAACAACGGTCCGCTAATGCGCTGACGGTATTTCTCAATCTGAGGAGGAGAACACCGACACTCTCGCTTGGGATCACCGTAGTATCCGCACGGACACGGGTTCATGGCTGCCACCAGCATAAAGCGACTCGGAAACGTCAGCGATCCCGCTGCTCGCGTAATCACGACATGAAAATCTTCAAGTGGCTGGCGAAGCACTTCGAGCGTATTTCTCCGAAATTCTGGCAACTCATCCAGAAAAAGCACTCCATTATGCGCCAACGACACCTCGCCTGGTCCCGGATTCGTGCCACCACCCAGCAATCCTACATCGGAAATTGTATGATGCGGCGAACGAAACGGACGCGTCACAAGCAAGGCATCCTCCTTGGATAGAAGTCCTGCGATAGAATGAATTTTCGTTGCATCGATTGCTTCAGACTCCGTAAGGTCGGGTAAAATCGTAGGCAAACGCTTTGCGATCATCGATTTCCCCGTTCCCGGAGGTCCAATCATTAATAAATTATGCGAACCGGCCGCAGCTACCTCCAAAGCACGCTTCACTTGATGCTGACCTTTCACATCTTCCAAACCAATGTCATAATGCCGACTCGTTGCAAAAAGCGCCTTACGATCGATACTTACAGGTTGCATGAGCTTCTCCCCAATCAGCAATTTCCAAGCGTCCTCCAGCGTTTCCACACCATACACCTCGATCCCCTCCACAATAGCCGCCTCCCGCGCATTAGACGCTGGCACAATCACTCGCGTCCTCCCTCGGCGTTTAGCCTCCAAAGCCAGGGGTAATACGCCTCGGATAGGCCTCACCATTCCATCCAACGCCAACTCTCCCGCAATACAATACAACTCCGGATTGCGAACCTGTTCATCACTTTTTGTTTGAGCCAGAGCCAGCGCAATCGGCAAATCAAATCGCGGTCCCTCCTTTTTTAGATCCGCAGGAGCAAGATTGATTGTATTCGTCCCTTCATCCCACGATAACCCAGAGTTTGTCAGCGCAGCACTCACCCGCTGCGTGCTTTCTCTCACCGCCGCATCGGGAAGCCCGACCACATTCATCGCGGGTTTTTCAGAGTTAAACGAACTTACCTCCACCTCAACTTCAATTCCCTCCACGCCCAAGAGAGCCGATGAAAACAAGCGCACAATCATAGTAGCACGCTAACCGATTCATCACCCTAGCGTAAAGAGGTAATTTAAATTTTTCAGCGCAAATTCGCTAA
>CAZOWD010000042.1:4528-13449 GCA_964583225.1 uncultured Verrucomicrobiales bacterium
CCCTGCGCTTTAATTCCATCAAGAAGCACAGAACGGATCGTATTGCAGGCCTCAACCATCCGTAAATCACGAATACTATAATACACCGTTTGCCCATCCTTACGACTTGTCACGACGTTTTTATCGCGCAACAAACGAAGGTGTTGGCTAATCGTGCTGATCGATGTGCCCAATTCTTCCGCAATAGCCGAAACACTCCGCTCCCCAGAATGAAGCGACTCCAAAATAGCCAAGCGTTTAGGATTCGCCATCATACTGCAAAGCTCGGCATGAAGTTCAAATAATCTAAGTTTCGCTGATTGCATACACTTAAAGTTGCATAATCACGAAATTTCGCAAGAGCGATTTTTTTTCTTAAGAAAAATAAACTAACACCACCAAGAACCATTCCCCTTTTATTCGCTATATAACAAACACTCAACCCGTTTAGCACAAATCGGTTAGAACAAAAACAAGCAAAATAACAATCGTTTAATTTACTACATTATTTTGTAAATGCAAGTAAAAATCTTAGAGCTAGCAACGCAGCAACACACAAAAACACCCTTTAGAAACGCTTAACTCAATGAAGGCAACTACATCGTAAAAAGCTAACGAAAACGACTTTTTCACCCCCTCTAACCTTCTTCATCTTTCGTTCTCTTATTAACCTCTCACCTTAACTTAAAAAACCATGGCAACTTTTGAATCAGACTCCAGCCTCCGCCTTTACTTGCGCGAGATCTCAAAAACTGAACTTCTCACTCCAGAAGAAGAAATCGAACTCGCAGAACGTATCAAACAAGGTGACAAACAAGCTCGCACACACATGATCCGGGCCAACCTCAGATTAGTTGTCAAAATCGCTCAAGATTACAGCAACTATGGGCTCCCGCTCGCCGACCTCATTTCTGAAGGAAACATCGGTCTCATGAAAGCTGTCGAACGCTTCGATCCCAACAAGGGAGGCAAACTCAGCACTTACGGTTCATGGTGGATCAAACAATCCATCAAACGCGCACTTGCCAACCAAAGCAAAACGATTCGTCTCCCTGTCCACATGGTAGATAAGATCGCACGGATGCGCAGAATTTCAGCCATGCTTGCAGAGTCTCTAGGACGCGAACCTACCGATGAAGAACTTTCAGAAGAGCTTGGAATTCCACGCAAGAAACTCGCTTTACTCAAGCAAGCTGCCACGCGTCCAACCTCACTTAACGCTCCCGTTTACGATGATAATTCAGGAGATTATGGAGATCTCATCGGTGACGAGCATGCGGTTAATCCATTCGACGCTCTCGACAATAAAACGATGCACGGAGAACTCGATGAGCTCCTTGAACTCCTCGATGAACGCGAATCCCGCATCATTGGCGCTCGCTTCGGTCTCGATGGCAAAAAACCTATGACGCTCGAGCAAGTAGGCCTTGAATTTGGAGTAACCCGCGAAAGAATCAGACAGCTCCAAAACATGGCTCTCACCAAAATGCGTAAAGCATTACGCAGAAAAGAAAAACCTATGCCCGAGGCCTTCAACGGAAGCGTGGCTTAAACGATCTCATCCGAAACTCAATTTGCATTCCAAAGGAGAACTCTCCAGCGGTAATGCGGATTGAGATTCTTGATAGCAAAGAGCAGCAGATTCATTTCTGCCGCTCTTTTTCTTTCTCTAAAACTTTAATGTCCGTAAGCCCGAGCCACTTCTTCAGCGATCACTCGGATACCATCTTTCACGGTCCCCTCATCCATCGTAAAAGTCATCCGAATGCACTCATCGCGGTGCCTCCATGGCTCAGAATCATCCAAACCAAAAAAGAAATAGCTACCGGGAACAATCAAAACACCTCGCGCTTTGAGGCGTTCATACAACTCCTTAGAAGTAATCGGCATATCTTCAAACCACAACCAGAGAAACAGCGCTCCCTCGCTGAGATGAACGCGATACGGTAAAGAGTCATCAAAATACTCATCAACCCATTGTCTAGCCTGACGAGATTTTTCTACGTAATACGGCTGAACCACCTCATTACTTAGCTTGAGAATTTCACCGCTCCGCACCATGGGCTCGACAATGGCCTGACCTATATTCCCATTAGCCAACCCCACGATAGCGCTCATGGACGCCACAGCGCCCGCAATGTCCTCGCGAGCAACAACGATCCCCGTGCGCGTGCCAGGCAGGCCAATTTTAGAAAGACTCAACGTGAGCACGATATTTTCATTCCACACCGGCGTAGCTTCAGTAAAAATAATATTAGGAAATGGCGCTCCATACGCGTTATCGATAATCAGAGGGATTCCATGCTCCTCAGCCAACTTTGCCAATTTGGCAATTTCATTATCGGTATGCACGTTCCCCGTTGGATTGGTTGGTCGCGACACACAAATGGCGGCTACGTCATCCCCCACCTCCAAATGCTCAAAATCCACACGATATTTAAAATCGTGTTTTCCTATTTTTTCGATACAGGGCTTCAACGCCCGAAATGTATCCTCTCCCACTGATTGGTTGGCATAACCAATGTATTCAGGCACCAAAGGAAACAATATCTTCTTCGGCTTGCCGTTCTTCATTTTACCTGCCAGAGCGTTAAACAAAAAGAAAAAGGCTGTTTGTCCGCCCGAAGTCACAGCTATGTTTTTAGGAGAAACATCCCATCCTAGATGCTCGCGAAACATGTTAGCTAAAGCTTCCAAAAAATGGGGATTCCCACGGGGAGGATCGTAATTAGAAAGCATTTTTTCAAATGCTCCATCCGCCTCCATCAACTCCTCCATTCTACGCCGCCAAAGAGCATTTACTTCTGGGATATGAGCTGGCTGACCACCGCCGAGCATTCGGGTATCTGGACCACCCTTAGCGAGAGCATGCCCCAAATCATCCATCAACTCCTCAATTCCACTCCCACCGCATAAGCGCTGGCCAAACTCTGAAAACGAATCATTCATCTCTCTATATCTCTGCTCAAAACAGAGTTAGCACAAAAAAAATTTCCAACCACCGATTTTTCAAAAAAGAAAGATTACTCTGCGGGAAGGCTTGGATCCCTCATCCCTGGAGCAACGATGTTCAAATCCTCTGGAGGCGCTACGACGCTCGGACCACCTTGACTCTCTCCGGGAGCGCCAGTCACAGGAACTTCATTAGCTGAGCGTTTTTCTCCCAACATCACAGAAGGCACATAACCAACGTCACCTGTATTGACCACTTCCACCTTCACATAAGAACCTTTGGTAGAAATAACCTTCACGTCCACACGCGCAGGCAACGTTTTATCTGGCTGATCCATTGCGCTAGGAAATCTAGAATAAAAAGCAGTCATCGGTGAGGTTGTCTGAAGGAATGAACCTGCCAAATAAGACGGTCCTTGAGGCTCAACGATTCCAAACTGCCCATTGGCTCCAGGCCCGTCCAGCGGGTCATAACCATTATTAGGTAGCGGTGTGTTAAAATCACAACTCGCTAAAGAAAGCGCTAATGAGGAAGCGGCTGCAAGGCTGATATATTTCATATAAAACGGTCATATAATTACATTGCCACCCGGGTCAACCAATTTTCAAGATTTTCAAATATTCTTCCGCCGCATCTCGCCAATCTCGAGGGACTACCACCCCATCTCGAATCAGCCTCTCGGGAAGCATCGCCGTGTATTGGGGGCGACGTTCTCGGAAAAACGTAGCATCCGCTAAAGAAATTCCCTCCAAATTTTTAGATTTTATCTCAAAACCATGCCGTGTCGCCAAATCGCAAACTGTCTCAGCATAACTCAACCAGCTTTCAGGCTCTCCCGCATTACACAAATGATAAATCCCAGAGTGGCAGTTTTTTAAAAGCGCTTCCACCCACGCAACAATATCATAGGTAAATGTAGGAACGGAAAACTTATCGGCAATCAACCGCTGATGCTCACCAAGCATCGCACGCCTCAGCACATGATCAAAATGCGAAGGGCGATCTGGTGAAGACGGTCCAAAAAGCCAAGACACACGGCACACCAAAGCCTCTGGAAAAGCCTGCATCACGGCCAATTCTCCCGCCAACTTACTCCGTCCATACGCGTTAACGGGCCCCACTTCATCCGCTTCCGATTTCCGACCTGACTCCTCACCAGCGAACACATAATCCGTGCTAAAATGCACCATTTGAATCTTCTTTTCCGCACAAAATTCAGCCATCACTCGCGGAGAATCGACGTTGACTGCCTGCGCTAAATCTGGGTGATCCAAACACTCTTCCAATCCAGAAACGGCCGCAGGGTTTACGATCACATCAAACTCCCCTTCTTTCCATAACTGGTCTAAACCAATACGAACCCCATCAGGATTCGCCAAGTTTAAATCATTTCGAGTTAAAGGCCGAAGTTCAACCTTCCTCTCCCCGTCGCCGTCCGAATTCACCTTCCCCCACAACGATAAAAAAGCCCCACCGAGCCTGCCGGTAGAGCCTGTAAGTAAAACACGCATCGATCTCAAATGAGACGTTGTTTAGCGGAGCAATCCAAAATCACCCAACAAACATTTCTTCCTCGTCAATCTCAGCGAACTCGGTTCTTCCCACTCCAGCATCTCGAATGCTTTGTAGAGTTTTGCGCGATCCATGACGCGACTCTGGCCCCACGATGAGACCTGCCACAAAACCAACAGCTGAAGGAACTAACACAGCCACACCTAATGCAGCTAAAGTGAAAGCTACTGGACGGCGAGCCTCCTTGTGAATCAAATCCCCCACGATCATTCCTGCAGCAGCTCCTAAAACGGCTGGAGCCATTGACGCGCTTGTATCGACCCAATTTTTATCTAACTGATCCTGTGACATGGTCAAACCTTACTCCCTATCGATTCAAGAGAAAAGCGTTAATTTAAAATTAACCCAACTTCAGCACCTGCTCAATGATTCGGCGCGGATTGGGAAGCTGCTCATCCTCGATATGAGCGGAGTAAATCGCGGGAGCATCCAACGAACACACTCGTTTTATAGGAGCATCTAAATAATCAAATGCATGCTCTTGAATCATCGTGGCAACCTGAGCGGAAACGCCGCTAAATGGTTTACTTTCATCTACGAGAACTACGCGATTTGTTTTCATCACCGTATCCATGATTGCCTGCTGGTCGAGCGGACGAATCGAACGCAAATCTAACACCTCTGCGTTAATTCCATGTTCTGACTGGAGCGTTTCAGCAGCCTCCAGCGCACGAAGCACACTACGTCCGTGAGCGATAAGAGAAACATCCGTTCCCTCGCGTTTAATATCAGCCTTACCTAGTGGAACCAAATGATCTCCGTCTGCGGGATCGGGCACTGGGCCTTTTGTTCCATAAAGCAAAGTATTTTCCATAATGTAAACGGGATCGTTATCACGAATCGCTGTTTTCAGAAGACCTTTGACATCGGCAGGGGTCGCAGGTGAACACACTTTGAGTCCTGGGAAGGCTGCAAAAAGAGCCTCTGGGCAATGGGAGTGAGTCGCACCCACAGAGGTTCCTCCATTGGCAGGACCACGCATCACAATCGGACAATGGCACAAACCTCCTGACATATAACGCATATGCGCCGCATTATTGACAAGTTGGTCAAAAGCCACTGAGTGAAACGACCAAAACATAAGTTCCATCACAGGGCGCACCCCAAGCATTGAGGCGCCAATTCCCATCCCGATAAACCCAGCTTCAGAAATAGGGGTATCGACAACACGCTTGTCGCCCCATTTTTCCCAAAGTCCTTCGGTGACCTTGTAAGCTCCGTTGTATTGCGCGACTTCTTCACCCATCACAACGACGTTTTCGTCGCGAGCAAGTTCTTCATCGAGTGCTTCTCGGATGGCGTGGCGGTAGAGGATTTCTCTCATGGTAAAAAGGTAAGTTTTAAAATTAAAAAAGGTTCAAAAAAGGATTAATCGTTGAAGAAGTGGCGACCTGTATTTCCAGCTTCCGTGTTGTGATCGACTTCCCAATACACATCTTCAAAAATCGATTCCACCGTTGGAATGGGAGATTCCATCGCAAAAGTAGCAGAAGCATTGGCTTCCTGTTTTGCTTCTTTATCAATAGCGTCCGCCTCTTCATCGGTCAGCACACCTTCTTCGATGAGGCGATTTCTCCATAAGCGAAGCGGATCATGAAGTGTTCGGTATTTGTTGATTTCCTCAGGCGTCCGGTATTTTTTAGCATTTGCATCCGCCACTGAGTGACCATAATAACGGTAAGTATTTATCTCCAACAACGTCGGCTTACTTTCTTTTTTAGCTCGCTCCATGGCAACGTGTGTTTTAGCTCGAACCTCGTAAAGATCCTCCCCGTTCACCACATCCCACTCCATATCGTAAGCCTCAGCACGCTGCGCCAAACAATGTTTGTAAGAGCTAGAACGCGACTGACTGGTTCCCATTGAGTAACCATTATTTTCGATGATATAAACGATTGGGAGATTAAAGAGCGCAGCAATATTCAAGGATTCATGAAACGCACCTTGGTTCACGGCACCATCGCCCATATAACAAAGGCAACACCCGTCTTGATTTTTATATTTCACCCCATAAGCAAGGCCGAGCCCTAGCGGAGTTTGACCTCCCACAATCCCGTGTCCGCCCCAAAAATTATTTTTAGGATCAAAGAAGTGCATGGATCCCCCCTTGCCTTTTGAACAACCGGTCGCTTTACCAAACATCTCCGCCATACACGGATTCATTTGCATTCCACAAGCCAGCGCATGCGCGTGACACCGGTAAGCTGTAATCACATGATCGTGCTCCCCGCGTAGCGAAATAGTTCCCACGGCCACGGACTCCTGACCAATGTAAAGGTGAAGAAATCCGCCCATCTTTCCGCCATTGTAATGCTTGAGCGAAGTTTGCTCAAAGCGACGAATCCGCACCATTTCGCGGAAAAAATGAATTTTATCTTCAGGCGTCAGAGATTGGTTTATCTCAGACTGAGCGTAATCTTTCAAAGCTGGTGTTGGTGGCATCGTATCAAATAACGTGGTTGACTACACAAGAGGTAAAACCACCCACCAGCTTACTCAAGAAGAATTCGGTAAAAGGCTGTCATGAGTAGCTCATGAATCATAAAAAACAAAACAATCAACTTTGCGGAATAAGCAAAATAGAGATGTAGTTGATGATTCCTTCAGAAGGAGGATTTTTTGTTTTTAAGGTGACGGTCTGTTTTCCCGTCTTGGAAAGATGAATCACCCCCATAGGTATCTTTTTCCAATTTTTCCACCCTCCAGTGCCAGCCACGGGTGTGATAAGCGAATTTTCTCCAACTTGAAGAATTAAATCGACCGACGACTTTCCAGGGCGAGCGTAGTTGAGCTCCACTGAATAGTTTCCTATTTTTTTCACATCCACATCCCAAGAAATCCACTGAGAATCAAAGTCCCAATAACCAAGATTTTTTTCTTTCACCAAAGATTCAAGCTTGATCTGAGGCGATCCTTTCAACTGGGCAGCAGGAGCGGAAAGAAGAATACTTCCCTCGGGATTAGGTTCTACTGGAGGTTCATACTTTGCCCATTGAAAAATCCCCCAAATCAGACCAAATACAAAAATGCTGATTAAGAAAGTTTGAGCAAAAAAACGCACGGTTTGGCGAAGATTGACAATCGAGGTGAGTTTCATAAGCGAGCTAAGTCGTTTTTTAAGGATTCTATCTTGATTAGATGTGATAATCACACACGGAGGAAGCATTTCCTACTGTAAAGGAAAAGAAGTATGACCCACCATGTAATGATGTAAGCCGCAGCACCGAGCCAAGCATGCATCGGTTGTTCAAAAAACTTATGAATGATTCCATTAAACAAGAAATCTGATGTTTGATGAAGTGGCACCATACGATTGACGAGATAGATAAGAATGGGATTCATTCCGATAACAATAAAGAAAAAGGACCATCGCCAAACACCCAAGACATCAATGATAAAATAAAAAACAGAGAGAAAAATCAAACTCCATCCCGCGCAGTGAAGCATGAAAGTGGGCGTCCACATCTTTTTGATGATAGGAAGGTGCTGAGCCCAAAGATGAGCGACACCTAAAATAACTAATCCTACGGCAAGCATTCCCCCTGCTTTATAGAGCTTTTTCATATCCGCATTTCTCAAAAAATGCCCCGTCATAGCCCCCATTAAAGCCGTGGCGGTAGCAACGAGCGACGGCAACAATCCTTCAGGATCAAAATAACCATCATGTAATCGCCAAGGAAGAAGTTCTCGATCAATATACCCCGCTAAATTCCCATGGGGGGTAAAAACTCCCGCCCCTACGTCAGGCACAGGAATCCAGTTCAGCGCGGCCCAATACCCAAGCAAAATTCCAATCGCCCAAGTAGCCAAAGTGCGAATGCGATTTTCAGTCTTAGAAGAAAGATAAATAATGGCAGCTCCACCGTAACCTATACCTATTAACCCAAGCACACTACAAATTCTCGTATCCTCCAACGGTTTAAGCGCGAGCCCTCCATTGTAAATAACCCCAAGTAAAATGAGTAAAACCACACGTTTAGCAACAGAAAGGAAAAGTTTCCACTTCGGCGTTCCCGCATCTATTTTTTTCCCTAAAGAATACGGAATTGCCACCCCTGCGAGAAAGAGGAAAAGAGGAAAAATAAGATCGTAGAAATGAAACCCTTCCCACTGCACATGATGCAACTCTTCCCCAAGCCACTTCAGCCACGGCCACTCAGTGTAATGCGCAAGTCTGTGTATAAGCACCTCGCCCCCAACAATCCAAAACATATCAAACCCACGCAGAGCATCAAGTGAGCGCAACCTCCCCGACGGCTTGTTGTTTGTTTCCACAGAGGAGATCACAGCATCCTCAGGTGCAACCTCTAACGGCGAGACATTTTCTCCGACGGAAGACTCTGTGGAAGCGGGTGTAGTATCAGTGCTCATGGTTATTATATGGAGTGTAGACTTGCAATCATGCTTCATCTTAGTT
>CAZOWD010000043.1:0-13430 GCA_964583225.1 uncultured Verrucomicrobiales bacterium
CCCCGTTCTTTTTGAGAATTTGTAGATGTGACGAAGTGTTATACTTCGTTGATCAGTTGTGAGTCGTCTACGACGTGCATGGTGTGTTTTGAAATCGACTCAAAGTGATTGTTGATGTCAATGTTGACCATTTCAAGTTTCACGTTTCCGCCGTCAGCCATGCGCTTCATAGCGCTCTTGTTAAACTTCTTACGCATGGTTGTCACCGTGTTAGCCAACGCTTCAGCTTTGCTCATTTCCTCAGCGCTAATCGGCATAAGGAGGTGGGCGTCAGTAAACTCTATAAGCTTCTGAATGGTGCCGGCAAATTCACGAATCGCATTGGTTTGCTGCTCGGAGAAACTACGTTTCTTTTTGTAGCGACGCTCAATAAGTTTCACCAAGCGATACATGCTATCCATACACTCTTCCAACTCTTGGGTTATGCGGAGCATGCCCGCAATTTTGGTAGCGTTGGATGCTCCTATATCTTTGGCGGAGCAACGCACTAAATATTCAGTGATGTCCTGCATCATGAGATCCGATTCGTCTTCAATCTTTTTCAAAGCGGATACTTCTTTGGACATGTCGTCTTTAGGGTGGTCTAGCACATCGACAAAGCCATTAAACATGCGAACGCTCAGCGCTGACATTTTGCGGATAGCTCCTTCGGCCTCAGCGATATTCAATTCCCCGAGATCGACGAGGTTTTGAGAAATGTAGCGCAAACGAGGATTTTCTTCGTTCTTTTTATCTTTGACCCATTTTTGAACGAGGTTGGCAATTTGAGGCACAAACCAAATCAGTAAGAAAATGTTCAGCATGTTGAACACGGTGTGGAAAATAGCCGTGGCAAATGCTACTTTGGAGGCATTATGTAGCTGAATTGTTTCATTTTGTTTAGCCTTAGCTTCTAAGGCTTCTGCTTTTTCAGCTTTCGCAACTTCTTCGGCGGTCTGTCCGCCTTCTGCTGGAATGGTGTGGATGTTTGCAGGTAGTTTTTTGGCTTTTACCTTTTTCACTTCTTTCATGCTGTCGGGCAATTTCTCAGCCAAGTTCCAAACTGCTGGAATAAACCAGTTAAAGACAAGCAACATCCAGCAAACTCCGATCACGTTAAAGAGGAAGTGCGCACGTGCGGCACGTTTTGCATTCACGCTAGCTCCTAGAGATGCAAGCCATGCCGTGATGGTGGTTCCAATATTTTCACCAAGCACAATAGCGGCGGAATATTTGAATACCGTTATTGGATCGCTCTGAATATCTCCCAACCATCCTAAACTTGCGCAGGTGATGGTGATCGCCATGGCGGCTGAGGAGGATTGCACAACAAACGTGAGCATCACGCCTGCCAGCATAAACAAGACCACAGAACCAAATCCGTATCCGTTGATCATGTTGATGAAGTTCTGAATCATCTCCACGGTGTGCATGTCTCCAGAGTGAAGAGACCCCCGAACGTCGGGCACGGAATGTTTGAGGAGATCAAGACCGAAGAATAATAAACCGAATCCGATGAGAATCTCACCGATGCTTTTGTATTTGTTTTTCCCGATGAAGAAGAAGGGGAGACCTACACCAATGATGGGGAGGGCGATTTTAGCGATGCTAAATTTACCGATAATGGCGATAATCCAAGCGGTAACCGTGGTTCCCAAGTTGGCCCCCATGATGATGCCGATCGATTGCACCAAGGTAAGAAGGCCTGCGTTCACAAAGCTAACCACGAGAACGGTAGTTGCTGAAGAGGATTGGATCAGTCCTGTGGTGAAAAGACCGGTGAGCATTCCCGTGAAGCGGTTTTTGGTCATGGTCGCCATGGCCAAGCGCATTTTGTCGCCTGCGGCGGCCTGAACGCCTTCCGACATGATTTTCATGCCGTATAGAAATACTCCGAGAGAGCCTAAGATACTGAGAATAGTAACTAAGGCCGAACCGGACGAGCTTTGTGCTAGTAGTTGTAGATGCATATGATGTGTGTGTTGGAGGTGATCAAGTAATCGATTGTTTTCGTGGAGGATATATTGCTTTTGTGACAATCTTGTCACAAAGGGAAGGTAAATTGTTAATTGGGCGGTTGATAGGCTTTAAATAAAGCTGAAAAGTCGAGTTGCGCGTCGCCTTTTTTACAACGATCGCTCATTGCATTGGAAACCGCCTGGATCCCGGGGAGTTCAAGAGATGCCGATTGGGCTAGCTGTAAGGCAAACTTGCTATCTTTAAGCATGTTTTCTAAGGAGAAATGCGTTTCGTAATTTCCAGATGCCATTGCGGGGAGTTTCATGGCGGCGAGCGGTGAAGCGCAAGCATTGGACGCTACCGCATCGGTCAGAACATCGGCTTCAATCCCATGAGAAATGGTGAGAGCTAAAGCTTCCGAAAGCGCTTGAACGGTGGAGGCTGAAATCAAATTGGTGGCGAGTTTGATGACCGTTGCGCTTCCGATTGGGCCGATATGTTTGATCTCTTTTGAGGTAACTGCCAAGACGGGACGCGCTGTCTCAAGTGTCGATTCATCCCCACCAACATAATAAACAAGCGCGCCTTGAGAAGCGGCTACTTTGCTGCCAGTAAAAGGAGCATCGAGAAAAGAGCAGCCCATCTCTTGGCATTGTTGGGCTAGCCAAGAAGTTGTTTCTAAATCGATGGTCGAGTGGTTGAGTATAAGCTGATTTGGGGATAGTGAGCTTTTGATCGATTCAAAAACTTCGCGCACCGCAATACCGTCTTTCAGATAAATGGAAACAACATCCACGCCTTGAACTGCTTCGGAAGCCGTTAATTTGAAATCGGGACGGTCTTTGGGAGTTCGGTTCCATGTGCGAACTGAAAAATCAGAATGAACTAACTGATCGGCGCAACGCGACCCAATAATGCCGAGTCCTAGAATAGCGATAGAATGGGACATAAAAATAAGTAGGTGTATTGGAGAATATTAACGGCCTCGTGAAAGGGCTAACTTAACGAGTTTCTGAGCTGTGCCCGCAATTTTTTTCACCCCTTCCTCGGTGGGTTCTTCGCCTTCTTTGAGGGTCATGAGTTTGCGAAGCTCGATGATGAGCAGACGCATGTTAGCGATATCTTTTCTTTCTGAAATACGAGGATCTAAAGACGCTATGGATCCTTCATAATAATCTGCAATATCAGCACGATACAGGTTTTTAGCACGCTCAAGGGTGTATTTTTTCTCCACGGCGCGCGACCCAACTTCCAAAGCTCGCACCCATCCACCGAGCGAGATCAAATGCGCTAAGTCCACATCGCGTAAATTGATGAGATCCGTTTCCACGTCGCGCTGGGTCGCTTCGAGTTCTTTTTTAACGGCACTGACGTTGTTTTTCTTGGCATTGTCCAGCAAGCTTGCGGCGTGTCGGTTAACGCGTTCTCCGGCACCAAGCGCCCGACCATAGCGAGAAAGCTCTTTGGCGAGAGGTTCAATTTTGTTCATTTGTCCCGCCTGAACGGCCATAAACCCATCAGCGATTAAAAATCCAATTTCAATAGCAAGATCGGAGCGACTCAGAGGCATTCTTTCTGGCATTTTATGCGCGATTTCATCGGCAGGTAAGGGGGCTAGTTTATCGAGATCGTCAAAAATTCTTTTGATTGATGGCGCTGTGAACATATTGACGCCTAACTCTTCTCGGACGTGTGGATCATCAATAAGATCATCGGGCACACGGAACCGATTTTCGCCATACGTCTGCGAGCTAGCAAAAGAAATCGCAGCGATTGAAAAGAGCAAAACGCTTTTGTGGGCGAGGTGAGTTAGCGGAGAAAATTTTCTCATGTCCCTAGATAAGTCGGATTTTCTGAAAATAGCAATGGATAATTTGCGTGGAGGAGAGGATTTGGAGTTGGCAAGGGGAGTGCTCTCGCTTAGTTCTTCTGCATGAGCTTACTTTTAGGTGTGAATATTGATCACGTTGCTACGTTGCGACAAGCGCGCTTTGCGCAAATGCTAGATTCTCCCAATGCCGAACCTTCCCCTTTGGAAGCCGCTGAAGACGCTTTGGCGGGCGGGGCGGATTCCATCACGATCCACGTGCGGGGAGATCGTCGCCATATGCAAGAATCAGACGCCTTTGAAATTAAAAAATCCATTAATTTGCCCCTCAACCTTGAAATGGGAAATTCAGAGGAAATGTTGGCGATGGCAATTCGGCTCAAGCCAGAATTTGTCTGCCTTGTTCCTGAATCGCGCGAGGAAGTCACCACGGAAGGAGGCCTGGATGTTGCTGGACTTTACGACTCTCTCTTACCCACCGTAAAGAAACTCCAAGAAAATGGCACCAAGGTGAGCATGTTCATCGATCCCGAAACGCATCAGGTTGAGGCCTCATCTCGAATTGGAGCGGAGATGATTGAGTTGCACACGGGGTGTTTTGCCAACGCGTTCGACGACGAAAGAAAGCAAGAAACCCTCCGGCTCAAAGAAGCTGCGGAATTGGGGCACCGCTTAGGGTTGCAGGTCAACGCGGGTCATGGAATCAACCTCAGCAATCTTCCCGATTTGTTAACCGTGCCTCATTTGTCTGAACTCAACATTGGTCACACATTGATCGCTCGATCTGTGAGAGTGGGGTTGATCACGGCAGTTCAAGAAATGCGGGCGGCGATGAAAGATTACGCTTATTAAATAAGTCGAATTTTACCAGATGAACATTTTTGGCATAGGTATCGATGTGGTAGAGGTGAATCGGATCGCTTCCTCGCTTGAGGATTTTGGAGATCGGTTTCTACGCAAAGTCTTTACCGATTCCGAACGCGCTTACTGCGATCGACAAAAAAAGCCCGAGTTGCATTACGCGGCGCGTTTTGCTGCCAAAGAAGCCGTAGCCAAAGCTTTCGGCACTGGGATTGGAAAAGATTTGGCATGGTTGGATATGGAAATTAGGCGTCGAGAATCTGGTGAGCCCGAAGTGGTTCTTTCGGGAAACGGCGCATTATTTGCTCAAGCCAACGGCATCGATCAAATCAAAATAAGTTTAACTCACGCCCGCGATTACGCGGCCGCCAATGCCATAGCGCTGGGCGTTTCATCTTAAAAACCGCATTAAATTAGAATTGACCTTTACTCGTTTCGTGGCTTGGTTGCGGCATGCAGTATGTGCTACTCAAATCCAAAATCCACCGTGCTTGCGTCACCGTTGCCGATGTCGAGTATGAAGGCAGCATTCAGATTCCATCTGATTTGATGGAGGCCGTTGGGCTCATCGAAGGAGAAAAAGTTCTCGTCACCTCCGCAAGCAAAGGGGGACGCTTAGAGACTTATGTTCAAGCAGGAGAAGCAGGATCGGGAACAATCATTATGAACGGAGGTGCCGCCCATGTCATTAAGGCTGGTGAGCGCATCACCATCATGTCTTTTGCTCTCTCTGAAACTCCAATCACCCCGAAAAAGGTGGCGTGTAATGAGAAAAACGAAATTCTCCGCACCATTTAATCTATTTTTAACCTCGATAACGTATATTTGTTGATTCTTTTTTAGTGAAAAACATGAAGTTCCATCGTTCTTTGTGACAGTTCATGTAAAAAATTTCAAAAAGACGAAAATCGCGCCTTTACAAGGCGGAATCTGCCTACCATATTCCCGCGCCCATGACACCATTATTTGCAGCCGTTAACTGGCTTAATATCTCAATCAACCTTCTTTTGGTGATCCACGTGATCGTCTGTTTGCTTCTTGCTTTAGTTGTGCTAATGCAACGTCCTAAGCAAGAAGGTCTCGGAGCCGCCTTTGGTTCTGGTCTTACGGATCAGGCCTTTGGAGCACGCACCACAGACGTTCTTCAGAAAGGAACCGTTTATCTCGGCACACTTTTCTTTGTGATCACTCTCGTTCTTGCCATCTTAATTGGTAAACGCCAAAACACAAATCCAAGCATAACCGACACCGTTGCTAAAACTGAGGAAACAAAACCTGCTGCAGATGCACCTGTCGTTTTGCCAAAGCAAGTGACCGAAACAGCTCCTGCTAAAAAGTCTGAAGCTCCTAAAGCCCCCAAAGCAGACGATAGCAAAAAAGCAGATTCAAAAGCTGAAACCGCTCCTGCTCCAGCAGAAACTCCAAAAGCTTCTGACGAAAAGAAAGCAACAACGGACACTCCAGCTCCTGCAACTCCAACAGAGGAAAAACCTGCTGAGCCAACAACAGGAGATCAACAGTAATCCTTTTTCGTGGAAAAATCTGTAAGCGTCGAAGAATCAAGTCAGTCTCCAGTATGGGCCCGACCTGATGCGTTTCCAGAAAAACCAAAACCTCAATCAACAGCCAAACCAGCCTCTTTAAACGAGGCCGAGTTTGGCTTTTTTGATGTTAAGGGGCAGCGGTTTGATGCGCCTGATATCGAATCGCTCGCTCAGAAAATCAAGGCATCTCGTCACGGAATTGACCTCGTATGGTCGCCTGCCAGCGAGTATTTACAAGTCCCCGAGGCTATCCCCGAGTTGCACAAAATCTTGCGAACTCGTCAGCGGCAGGGGGCGGATCGCGATATCAGCGACGGGTTGAAAATGGGAGGCGTTTTTGGTGCTGTGATGCTCTGGACGCTTTATGCCGCGTGGAAAAACAGCGGAGGGCAAATCGAAGCACTCTATTCTCAGCAACTCACGGGAATAGCAGCACTGCTGTTTTTTATTTTTGGAATACTTCCTGTTTATGAGGGAATAAAGACAAAGCGTCACCTCAAACGCATGAGCAACCGAAACATGGAGGAAGATCTTTTGGATGCTCAGTTTGACGTGTGGATGTATCGAAATAAAGCCCCTGCAACGTATTTCTTAGTGGGCACGATTTTGATTTGTGGCGTTATTCAGCTACTGATTGATTGGACCCATCCTGGGATTGCTGGATTTAAACTTACGATTTTAAGAGCGGGGTTGCTTAAACATGAAGGAGTTCAGTTTCTCAATTTATTTCCTGATGCCATAGATCGCTGGCGGATTATGACAACGCCCATGCTTCACGGTAATGTGGTTCACCTTCTCATGAACGCTGCGGGATTGTTATATCTTGGACGCAGAACCGAGTCGCTCGCACGCTGGCCTCACTTGCTTATTGTCTTTTTTATATCCACATGGGTTGGTGGATTTACTTCGTTTCATTGGTATCCGGATCGTCCTGCCGTGGGGGCGTCTGGAGGCATTATGGGATTGCTTGGCTTTTTGTTAGTTTTTGAAAGTTTGCACGCGGCGTTGGTGCCTCGTTTAGCTCGAAGACGACTTCTGGCTGGCGTGTTCCTCATGGGGATTATGGGGGCTTTGGGCATGGCTTTCATTGATAATGCGGCCCACGTTGGGGGACTTCTCGCGGGTATGATTTATGCTGGAATCGTTTTTCCATCATCAACCTCTCTCCATCGTCCCGAATCTTACACTAAAGATAAAGTCGTTGCGATTATAGCTGGAATAGGCATTTTAGCTTCGGCGTTGACGGCAATCGTAAAGATGCTAGGTTAAAACAAGCTACAGAGAACCGCTAATTATGAGTAAGAGTTTGGAAATCCGAGGGACTAAAAAACAGCGTCTCATTGGCACATTGGCGGCAGCGATTGTTGGCCTGTTGGGTTGGACGCTCAGGTATCGAGTGGAAGATCCACACCATGTGAAAAAAACGCTCGAATCGGGGAAGCCCAACGTATGGGCATTTTGGCACTGCAATCTTTTAACCGCGCCTCTAGCACTCACTCGGTTTATTGGAGCCTACCCAGCAAGCACGCTAACGAGCGCCAGCAAAGACGGGGCCATCATTGCATCATTTCTTTCTTATTTTGGTGTGAAGTCGGTTCGCGGGTCCAGTTCCCGACGCGCCGTAGCTGCGTTGATTGCTTTAAAGCGCGCTTTAAAAAATGGAGATCAAGTTTTTGTGACGCCCGACGGCCCGCGCGGTCCTCGCTACACGATGGAAGCTGGTGTAGTCAAACTCGCCCAATCCTCTCAATGCCCATTGTATTCAGTCCGTTTTGTTTACTCTTCCTGCTGGACGCTGAAGACTTGGGATCGATTGCGCATTCCCAAACCATTTAGCACAGTTACGATCCATATAGGTGCTCCAGTAAGAATCCCTTCAAAATTAGATGAAATTGCCTTTGAAACTTGCCGAAAAAGCATAGAAGATACTCTGCGAGAAGGCATTGATGACTTCCCCGAACCAACAGAAAAATGAGTAAGATTATAGATGGAAAAGTCGTAGCGGCCAAAGTGCTCGCTGAGTGTTGCCAAGAAATCGAAACCTTAAAAGCGAAGGGGATCACCCCTGGGCTTGCCGTGGTGCTCGTGGGGGATGACCCCGCATCCAAAGTTTACGTTGGTTCAAAGGTGAAAAAATGTGCCGAACTTGGATTGCATTCTGAAAAAGTAGTGCTTCCTGAAGACGCAACTCAAGAAGATGTCTTAGCGGTGGTTGAGCGTTTAAATGCAGACTCCAAAATTCACGGGATTTTAGTTCAGTCGCCACCACCGCCACATATTGATGAAGATGCGATTGTTCGCGCTATTGACCCCGCCAAAGACGTGGACGGATTCCATCCTGAAAATGTAGCGAAATTGGCATTGGAAGACCCAACAGGATTTGTTCCATGCACCCCAGCGGGATGTATGCGTCTGTTAAAAGAAGCTGGAGTTGAAACCTCTGGTGCTGAAGCCGTAGTTATCGGACGAAGCATGATCGTTGGCAAACCAATGGCTCTTTTACTCATGAGCAAAGAGGGAAATGCCACCGTTACCGTGGCGCACTCACGCACAAAAGATTTAGCCGAGGTGTGTCGTCGGGCCGATATCATTGTCGCCGCGATTGGTCGTCCAGAGTTTGTGACTGCTGACATGGTGAAAGATGGAGCTACCGTGATTGATGTAGGCATCAACCGAGTTGAAGACGCTACCAAAAAGAGAGGGTATCGCTTGGTTGGAGACGTTGCTTATGATGAAGTCGCTCCTAAATGTTCCGCCATTACGCCTGTTCCAGGAGGAGTTGGACCAATGACCATCGCCATGCTTATTTCCAATACGGTAAAAGCGGCACAACAGGCTAACGCTTAACCTTCTAATTTTAACGATAGATCACGGCCACCCCTACTTTTTGAGTGGAGGTGGCCGTTACTGGTTCTTTTTTGATTCTTCCGTTTCATGTCCACCGCTGAAAAACCTGAAACTCCGCTAAACCCTGACTCTGGACTTCCTTCAGAGCCAGAGGTGATGGAATTGGGTGGCAAGCTCTCTGGACTTTCCCTGCCTAAGCAGGTTCTCGCTCTCGCTCTGTGGCCATTTCTCCAAAATATGATGGGAGTTGCCGTTGGCTTTGCCGATATGATGATGGCGGGGCATATGGAACATGGAAATGCAGCCACGGCTATCATGGATATGATGGGGGCGGCTGCTTATTTGATGTGGCTTCTCATGATTCTCCAAGGTGCGATGGCAACGGGAGCCATGGCGCTTGTTTCGAGATCCACAGGAGCGCGCGATATGGAGTCGGCGAATCTGGCCTTGGGACAATCTATTTTGTTAGGTGTTGTCTCTGGAGTAGTGAGTGGCGTGGCTATTTGGCTGATCGTGCCATACATGGCTGATTTTTTTGGACTGAGCGAACTCGCAAAAACACACATCGTTGATTATATGCGGGTGGCGGCTATTTTGGCTCCTTTTAGTGGTATTATCTTTGTGGCGAGTAGCTGTCTCCGAGGGTATGGCGATACGGTGAAACCCTTTTTTGCGATGCTGTTGGTAAACGTTATCAACGTGCTCTTCAGTTTGTGGTTTGTGTATCGGCTCGGTTGGGGCGTGAAGGGATTAGCTGCCGGAACCGTTGTGGGGTGGGCCGTTGGAGCCTTTTTTATTTTATGGTTTTTGCTCCCTCGCAAAAAAAAGAAAGATCTCGAATACGAACCGTTGGTTTTAAGTTTGAAAAACCTCCGCTACGACATGCCCATGCTTCGTCGAGTTTGGCGGATTAGTTGGCCCTCCATGATTGAAATTATCGGAATGTGGTCGGTGCATGCCGTGGGGATTTCTTTTATAGGAACCATGGCATCAGGAACCATCGGAGCCCACGCTATGGTGGTGCGTTTGGAATCCGTCAGTTTCATGCCTGGATTTGCCATTGGTATGGCGGCGAGCGCTCTGACAGGTCAATACTTAGGAGCGGGAGATATTAAGATGGCCAAAAAAGCAGTGCGCTTTTGCTGGGCTGTTGCCGTAATCGCCATGGGGGGGGCAGGGGTTCTCATTTCCGTTTTTAATACGGAATTTCTATCGCTTTTTGGAAACCCTGAAAGCGCTCAACTTCAAATGGCGGCACCCGTCATTCGCTTTGTTGGCATGTTTCAAGCGTTAAACGCCACCATGATGGTGATGAAAATGTCCATGCGTGGAGCGGGTGCTACGCGTATGGTTACCATTTATTCCTTTGCCTCCATGGCGCTGGTGCGTGTGGGACTTCTTTGGATTGCCGTGAAATGGCTCCACTCCGATTTGCTGGGAATCTGGAAAGTGATGATGATTGACGTGCTCATCCAAGCCATCGTTTTTGTCCGACTTCACTTCAAAGGAAGTTGGCTAAAAATCGAGGTTTGATCTGTAGAAACTGGACGTTCCGAGCCCTTCAAGAAAAGAACTAGGTGTGAAAGTTTTTAGATTGGCTTAGGAACTGGCGCGGATTGTCGAAAATAACTTTTTGGATCGTTTCCGTGCTGTGATGGCGCTTTTTCATTTCGAGCGCGCACTTCGGCACGGCGAGCGGATCGGAATGCCCCCAGTCGCAAGCTGAGTTCATCCAGATATTTTCCATTCCGTAGGTTTCAAGAATATCAACGGTGCGAGGAAGTGAACATTTCGACTCTGGGTAAAGCGTCATTCCAGCCCAGAACCCGGCATCGAGCACCATGCGAACCGTGTGTTCCTCAACGTGGTCAATAATGACGGTTTGCGGATCAACTCCAGCGTTTTTTAAGGCGTCCAGCGTGAGCTTGGTTCCTTTGAGTTTATCCTCAAGGTGTGGTGTGTGAATGAGGATGGGAAGGTCGTATTTTTTTGCCATCTCGACATGTTCTTCAAAAATGGCGAGTTCGTTGACTGTGTTTTTGTTCATTCCGATCTCGCCGATGCCAAGCACGGTCGGTTGATCGAGAAACTCGGGGATGATGGACAATACTTCGCGGGCAAATCCAGCATCGTCCGCTTCTTTTGGGTTGATGCAGAGCCAGCAGTAATGGTCTATCCCGTATTTGGCAGCCCGTTTTGGTTCGTAATCCGTAAGCTGGCGGTAGTAATCGTAGAACCCTTGAGCTGATGTGCGGTCAAATCCAGCCCAAAAGGCGGGTTCGCAAATGGCTTCGCACCCCGCGAGCGCCATACTTTGGTAGTCGTCCGTAGTGCGACTCACCATGTGGGCATGTGGTTCGATATATTTCATTTTTCGGTAGATGGATTGGTTGTGCTTGCAAGTTCGGGCACGGCGCCAAGAGCACCTTGCATGGGAGCTTTGGCAATGGGAGATTCGCTATGATCTGAAAGAGCGAGAAGAACGGCTTCGGCACGAGTTGTTGCTCCAGCTACATTCTCAGGGTGAAGAACCGCTTCGAGCGCGGTATAACAGGCGTCGAGTCGGAAATCGGGTTCGCCCTCATGGCGATCCACACGATCGAGAAACGCGGCAACATCAATAAGTTTATGGCGCATTTCTATAAAATAAAGATCAAGAATGTCTTTCTTTTTAGGCATGGGGAATCATTGAGCCGAGGCTGGAAAATGCCAAACTCAAAATAAAAAAACTTCGCCGTAACGTGATTTTTTCAGCGTTTAGACTTCGCCGTCTTTGATCCAGCGAGCGACATCTTTGGCGAAATACGTCAAAATAATACTAGCTCCGGCGCGTTTGATTCCGGTCAGAGATTCAAGAACGATGGCTTTTTCGTCGAGCCATCCGCCTTGAGAAGCTGCTTTAATCATGAGGTATTCACCGCTAACCTGATAGGCAGCCACAGGGAGCGTTGTTGTTTCGTGAACTTTAGCGATAACGTCGAGGTAAGGCCCAGCAGGCTTTACCATGATCATATCGGCTCCTTCATCTTCATCCATCATCGTTTCACGGATCGCTTCGCGGATGTTGGCGGGATCCATTTGATACGTTTTTTTATCGCCCGCTTTGGGAGCTGATTCCAGAGCACCACGGAATGGCCCGTAATAGGCTGATGCGTATTTAGCAGTGTAGGCGAGGATGGAGGTGGATTCAAATCCTTCGGCGTCAAGGCTTTCGCGGATCGCTTGAACACGACCGTCCATCATGTCGGACGGCGATACGATATCGGCTCCCGCACGTGCATGACTGACCGCTTGCCGGCAGAGCACAGCTACGGTTTCATCGTTGACGATTTGCAATTCACCATTGGCGTCGGTGCGCACCAAGCCGTCATGTCCATCAGCGTTGTAGGGGTCGAGCGCTACGTCGGTGATAACACAAAGTCCAGGATAGGCTGATTTAAGGGCTTTGATCGCGCGGGGGACCAGTCCGTTATCGTTATAACTTTCTTCGGCATCAGAAGTTTTAAGATTTTCAGCGATGGCTGGAAATAACACAACTGCAGGCACGCCAAGAGCATAAGCTTCACCCGCTTCTTTAACGAGTCCTTCGAGAGACCATCGGGTGCAACCTGGCATGGAATCGATGGGTTCATCCACTGATTTTTCGTGCACAAAAAGCGGATAAATAAAATCGGCTGGTGAAAGCGTGGTTTCACGAACTAAAGAACGAACAGCGGGGGATTTGCGATTGCGGCGTGGACGGATCATGGCTAATTGAGTTGGGGATGCAAATGAGAGGTGCTTCAAATTTACTGCACAAGCTCGTAGCCGTCTGGGGTGTCCTTGATGGTCCAACCTAAAGCGGTGAGTTCATCGCGGAGCGCATCGGAGGCTGCCCAGTCTTTATTTTGTTTGGCCTGCCAACGGCGCTCGGCAAGCTCAGCTATTTCGGCTGGAATATCGGACGAACTAGCGTCTTCGATAGCGGGGAGCGTGAGGCCTAAAGCACCAAGGACAGCGTTTAATGCAGCGAGATTATTTTGCGCTTTTTCTCCTGTTGTTTTTTGAGCGGCCTTGAGACCCGAAAATAAGTGACCAAGTGCGGCGGGCGTGTTGAGGTCGCGGTTGAGAGCTTGCCATGCTTGAGCAAAATCTGAAGATTCTATCGAATACTCAGGCGAGCTAACACCTCCAGCGTTTTCTTCCAACGCGGCGTGTCCTTTGGCTAGCTTCTGAAGTCCTTCTTTCGCAGCGTGAAGGGAATCGAGCGTGAAATTGAGTTGTTTCCGGTAGTGTCCAGAAATAAGGACATAACGAACCTCCATGGCCGTGTATCCTTTAGCTGCGAGGTCATCGATGGTGTAGAGGTTGCCGAGAGATTTGGACATCTTTCCGCCATCCACCATGAGGTGCGTGATGTGGAACCAGTGGGC
>CAZOWD010000044.1:0-12032 GCA_964583225.1 uncultured Verrucomicrobiales bacterium
TTTTTGAGTGCGTGAACCATGTTTTTAACGCGGTCGAGGTGCGCAGCTTGCCACGTTGGATTTTTAGCAAGACTGTCTTTTCCAAATCTCATTCCATGACTTTCGATATTGGTTTCTGAGATGACATATAATCCATACTCATTGCAGAGTTCGAGGAACCTTGGATCATTGGGGTAATGAGATGTGCGGACGGTGTTGATGTTGAGACGTTTCATCAACTCAATCTCTTTGCGCATCGTTTCTTCTGTGATGTAATGTCCCGTAATATGGTGGTGGTCGTGTCGGTTAACTCCTTTGATATAGACGGCTTTTCCATTGATGAGAAGTTGACCATCTTTTATGAATGAAGATTTAAATCCTACTTTTTGGGCATAATAATGTGTAGGATCTCCTTTTTCTGGTCCAACTCCTAAGACGAGTGTGTAGAGGTTGGGGTGCTCGGCCGACCAAGGTTTTACTTGGAGTCCTTGAAGGTGAATAGCCGCGGATTTTCCGAGCGAGGTAATGATTGTTGGCGTGGCGATCACCTTGCCGTCGGGCGCGAGCAATTTACCAGAAACCTTGAGGTTGTTGGTCGCTTTTTTGTAGGAAATGGGAGAGACCGAGAGCTTGAGGTCACCTTTTCCTTCTGGGGAGAGTGTGGCATTGACCGTAAAATCACGAAGATCCTGTTTCGGAGTTGATGTGAGGTAAACATCTCTAAAAATCCCTGACAATCGCCAGAAATCTTGGCATTCGAGGTAAGATCCATCGGAATAACGATACACTTCGACAGCGATGGTGTTTTTGCCCTTTTTGAGATAGGGGGTAAGGTTGAATTCGGCTGGTGTGCGCGAATCCTGAGAGTAACCCACTTTTTTACCATTACACCAGAGATAAAAGGCGGATTCGACACCGTTGAAGGTGATGAATGTTTCCCGTTGGCTCCAGTCGTCGGAGATATTGAAAGACTTGAGGTAGGAGGAGACGGGGTTGCGCTCCTTATAAGTGGTATAATTTTTAGGAGGCGTGCTCGTTACCGATGGCGGATTTTTCTGAAATGGGTATCCTACGTTGACGTAAATAGGAGTGCCGTATCCTTGGATTTCAACATTGGATGGCACAGGAATGGTTTTCCATGATGAGGCGTCAAAGTCAGGTTTATAGAAGTCTTGAGGACGCTTTGATGGTTCGTTGACCCAATGAAATTTCCAATCGCCGTTGAGTAGTTTGCTCCAAGGCGATTCCATTCGTTGTTTGCTCAGTGCCTCTGATTCAGTAGGAAATGGCATCTTTACGCAGTGAGGCGCTTCTTTATTGATGCGAAAAATGGCTTGGTTTTCCCAGTCGTGAGCCGCAAAAGCTGTTGCTGATGTTGCGATTGTTGTGAGCAAAATGAATGACTTCATGAGATAAATATGATGGTCTGTGATAAAAAAATGACTTCGCCGGTAAGACGAAGTCATTACTTAATTTAATTACGAGAGAATTTCGTATTTCTTACCAGAAAATGGCATAAAGTGCGATTGTTGCCAGAACGACAAGTCCTCCAACCACTTGTGCTCCTTTGGAACCTTCGAGTGGAATGTCTTTATTTTCAGGAAGAATAGCAGGTTCTTTCATTGGTTTTACAAGGGTGATGATGGCACCCAAGATAAGCACGATGAAGAAACAAATGGCCATGCGATCGAGGAACGCGATTTCTTTAGAATACCAGAGGTCGTGACTGACGAGCCATGGTCCGATAAGCCATTTGAACGCTGCGTAGGCAACGACGTTAGTGGCAATGCCGACAGCTCCAAACCACCGCGGAGTGCGGGGAGAGAAGAATCCAAAGATGAACACGGCGAGAAGACCAGGGGAAATGAACCCTTGGAACTCTTGGATGTAGGCGAAGATACTTTCGAAGTTGTCGAGCTTAGGTGCTACGATGGCAGCGAGAAGCACGAAGATAACCACGAAGATTCGGCCAACTTTAACCAGTTTGTGGGACTGGGTTTCACCTGTGAATTTTGCATACAAATCCATCGTGGCGATGGTGGATGCCGAGTTGAGCATGGATGCCAGTGAGCTAATCACCGCACCACAGAGAGCAGCGAGCACAAACCAAGAGATATACCAGTGGTCTTTGATGAGCTCTCGAACGAGAACAGGGAAGGCGGAGTCGTAGTCGTAACCTTTGAGGTCACCACCGACGAGACTTCCTTTTTCTTTCGCTTTGTTGGAAAGTTCGTTGATCAGCGAGGCTGTAGCGACCGCATTGGCATTTGTAAGTGCGAGGTCTTTGTCTTTAATGCTGGCGTCTGCATTTACTTCTGCCAGGGCTTCGGATTTTTCTTTGTCAATCTTGGCTGAAGCGGTGGCGAATGTTTTTTCATCGACGAGCGCTTTGTTGTGTTCGAGCACTTTGCTTACTTGATCTGGTTGGCGTAACACAAAGTCAGCATCGACGACAAAAGATTGTTTTGCTTCGATTTTAGTGATCGCTTCGATGTTTTTCTTAGCTGCTGAATCGTGAAGTTCTTGAGAAAAGAGGTTGAACGCCAAGATTCCAGGAATCACGACAAGGAACGGAATGATCAGTTTGAGCGAAGCTGCAAAGACGATACCTTTTTGACCTTCTGCGAGGGACTTTGATCCGAGCGTCCGCTGAACGATGTATTGGTTGAGTCCCCAGTAGAAAAAGTTGGGAATCCAGAGTCCGATGAGAAGAGCAGTCCATGGAATGTCGGAGTCTTCTTTAGGACGGATCATGTGCATTTTACCTCCAGAGAGGTTTTTTCCGTTTCGAGCGACAGCTTCTCCATCTTCGCCATCGTTGAGCAGGATGACTCTTTCCCAAGCACTTGCTTTTTCAAGGTCTTGAACCGTTGCGTGGGAGTTTTCTACTTTCGTGAGGATGAGTTCATCGGCAGGTTTGTCGGCAAGCGTAGAAAAGGCAAACCACATCACAACCATTCCACCGAGAATGAGAGCGGCGCCCCAGATGAGATCGGTCCAAGCACAGGCTTTAAGACCTCCAACAAACACATAGACTGCCGCGAGAAGCGCGATGGCCCAGCACATGTAGGTGAGGTTGTTGATGAAGGGAACATCGTTGTAGTATTCGGAAACAAACTTAGCTCCAGAGAAAATCACGGAAGCGGTGGTAACGAACACAAGGGTAACAATCGCGGGGATTGCCATCGCGAGTCGGGCTACGCCGTCAAAGCGATACTGAAGAAATTCAGGGATAGTATAAAGACCCGCTTTAAGAAATTTGGGTAAGAACCAGAATGCGACACCGATGAGGGTGACGGCTGCCATCCATTCGTAGGATGCGATTGCCATACCCAGCCAGTTGGCGGCTGATCCAGACATTCCCACAAATTGTTCTGTAGAAATGTTGGCTGCGATGAGTGAGAAACCGACGAGCCACCAAGTGAGTCCTCGACCCGCGAGGAAGTAGTTGGCGGCGCCTTTTTCTTCTCCATTATCTTCTCCATCTTTGGATTTCCAGATGCCGAGGGCGATAACGCCGACCACGGCAACGACAAAGAGGATGACCTCTAGTGTAGTATTAGTCATAGGTTAGTGTGGGTTGTTATATGTGTGTGTTCGCGGGTGTTTTAACGAAGGTGTTATACATATCTTGAGCGGTGATTAAAAAGAAAAAAAGTATTTTATCTAAAGGTGAAAACTAATTTGTGATGGTAGGTTTCGCCTGGGCGCAAAATGCAGGAAGGAAATTCGGGATGGTTCGGGGCATCTGGAAATGCTTGAGTTTCAAGGCAGAATCCCGTTTGGGCTGGGAAGGTGCAGCCATTTCTTCCCTTAACGGTGCCGTCGAGGAAATTACCTGTGTAGAACTGAACGCCATCTTGATCGGTGGATACTTCCATGATGCGATTAGTTTCTGGGTGACGAACAGTAGCGCAAAGGCGGGTTTCTTTTTTGGGGTTAGGGCGAAGGACCCAACAATGATCAAAACCTTTTGAAGTGGTGATGCGATCGTAGTCCGTCGACAACCCTTTGGCGATGAGTGTGGGGGTGTTGAGATCCATAGGGGTTCCCGCAACATCGCGGAATTCTCCCGTGGGGATCATCCCCTCATCTTTGGGTAAAAACTGATCGCTGAGGATTTGGATTTCATGGTCGCCAATGGACTGATCCATGTTCCCACTGAGGTTCCAGTAGGTGTGGTTGATGATATTAACAGGCGTCGCTTGATCGGAGGTCGCTTCAGCAATCCACGAGAGTTCATTGTTTTCGCTAAGCCAGTAAGTGACGCTGACGTCTAGTTTTCCTGGATACTCTTCATCGCCATCTGGAGAGGTGAGGGTGAAGCGGACGCCTTGTTTTCCGTCTTCGGCAAGTGGTGTGCCCTGCCATTTTTTTGTGTGGAACCCTTTGGGACCGCCGTGAAGGTGGCAAGGAATGCCGTTGGGAAAGTTATTGGTGGCGAGGATGTAGTCTTTTCCTTCTAGGGAGAATTTTCCGTCTTTGATTCTGTTTCCGAACCGTCCGACAGTGGCTCCAAGGTAAGGTCCATTATTGCACCATCCTTCAAAAGAGTCGTGACCCAGGGTCATTTCGATTGGATTGCCCGAGTCATCTGGGAGGGTTACGCTGATGAGGTGAGCCCCTAACTCACTCACTTGAACGCGCATGTTCTGGCTGTTGGTGAGGGTGAAAATTTGAAAATCTTCGCCGTTGCGGGTGCCGTGAAGAGTTGATTCAGGAAGAGTGTTTGATGTGTGAGACATAGTTGAGCAAGTGAATGTTGGAGAGAACCTTTAGAGTAAAGGTGATGAGAGGTCGAGGGCGTTTTTTCAGCGTTTTTTGAGAGTTTTGAGTAAAATTACTTTCCAATTGAGTTTTTTCTGTGAAGTTTTTTGGCAGATTTGACTACCGTTTTTTATGAGCGATCCTTCTTCAGATACTAATACTCAAGCGATTCCGCCCAATTTGCTATTGCAAGCTTATGCGGATGGCGTGTTTCCCATGGCAGAGGATGGGGAGATTTTGTGGTTTTCTCCCGAGTGGCGTGGCGTGATCCCTTTGGATGATCGGTTTCATATCCGGACAAGTTTGAGGCGAGTTCTCAAAAAAAAGCCGTTTCGAGTAGAAATGGATACGGCGTTTCGGGAGGTGATGCTCGCTTGTGCGGATCGGGACGAAACGTGGATTGATTCTGGAATTTTGGAAAGTTATTGCGCTCTGCATGATCTTGGGTTTGCGCATTCGGTGGAGTGTTGGGATGAGGATGGGCTACAAGGTGGACTTTATGGGGTGGCACTTGGAAAAGCATTTTTTGGTGAGAGCATGTTTTCTCGAAAAACCGATGCGAGTAAAATAGCTTTGGTTTATTTAGTTCAGAAGCTTCGCAACAATGGGTTTATTCTTTTGGATACTCAGTGGATGACTGATCACCTTCGGCAATTTGGAGGTTATGAGTTAGCGAGGGAGGAATATTTAACTCTTTTGAAGGCTGCGCTTGCCGAGTTTGATGAGAATGAGTAGTTTTCCGCAGAGAACATTTAAGTTATGACCCGATTTAGACCCTGCATCGACCTTCACGACGGAAAGGTAAAACAAATTGTTGGTGGCACACTCACGGATAGTGGGGCGGGGCCTAAAGAAAATTTTGTATCGGATCGAGATCCCGCTTGGTTTGCAGATCTCTACCGTCAGTCCAATCTAACGGGGGGGCATATTATTCAACTTGGTCCGGGGAATAAGGAGGCTGCAAAGGAAGCGTTATCGGCATGGCCTGGAGGAATGCAATTAGGAGGGGGAGTGAATTTGCGAAATGCTGTGGAATGGTTGGAAGCTGGCGCCGCTCAGGTGATTGTGACGTCTTGGCTTTTTGATGACGAGGGACGTTTTCTCGAGCGCAATTTGCGGGCTTTAGCCGATGAAGTGGGGCGCGAAAATATCGTAGTCGATTTGAGTTGTCGTCGCACTAAGTCGGGGTGGACCGTGGCGATGAATCGCTGGCAAACATTGACCAATATTGATGTTACTCACGCCACACTGGATACAATGGCGGAGTGGTGTGGTGAGTATTTGATTCATGCTGCGGATGTGGAGGGGCTTTGCGGTGGAGTGGACGCTGAGTTAGTTGATTTATTGGGAGCTTGGGCTGGAGTTCCCATGACCTATGCTGGCGGGGTTGCGGGGATGGATGATCTTCGTTTGATCGATGAAAGGAGCGGAGGAAATGTCGATGTGACCGTTGGTAGCGCTCTGGATTTATTTGGTGGAGATGGTGTAACCTATGAAGAGCTTTTAGCTTGGAATCAACGCTAGGCTCATGGGTGGGTTATTATTATTTTCTGCGTTTCTCGTATTGGGGGCTTTTTGGCTTTTACTGAAGCTGTTTCATAAAAGACGGCGAGATGAGTTGTTGAAATTGCGCTTTACGGAATCTGAACGGGCGGAGCTTATCAAAGATTTTCCTCTGTATGCCCGACTCCCAGAAGAGCTCCGAGATGAGTTGGACGGGCTTTGTCATGTGTTTATCGCGGAAAAAAACTTTGAAGCTTGCGGAGGATTGCCAGAGGTGACGGATCACATGAAGCGGGTGATTGCTGCGCAGGCGTGTTTGTTGTTGCTGAACCGAAAACATGATCTTTATCGGAAATTACGCAGTGTTCTCTTGTATCCTTCAGCCTATACGGTGAAAAATGAACGCGGTGGCGAGGACGTTCGCTTGGGTGAAAGTTGGAGTTCTGGCAGTGTGATTTTGGCGTGGGATAGCGTGGTTTCTGGTGGTCGCGATGAAAAAGACGGCCATCTCGTCACGTTGCATGAATTTGCACATCAACTGGATCAAGAAGATGGTGCTGCGGACGGCGTTCCTGAGTTGGCAAGTTCAGGATGTTACCGAGAATGGGCTTCGGCCTTTCACTCTGCATTTGCTAAATTTCAACGCAAGGTGGATCGAGGAAAACGCACGGTGATCGACCCTTACGGCGCAACCAATCCCGCTGAATTTTTTGCGGTGTTGACTGAGACATTTTACGAAAAACCTCACCAACTGAAAAAGCACTACCCAGAGGTTTATGAACAACTTCGCGAGTATTATCGCGTGGATCCTTTGGAGTGGAAGTAGGCTTGCCGATTGTTGTTAGAACAGGTATCAGCTCAGAGATTGGAGAAAATCGCAGATCGCTTTTGCCTCGCGTTCGATCGTGTAGTGTTCTTCAACTCGCTGGCGTCCTGCTCGTCCCATCTCGATGAGTTTTTCGGGGGGAGAGCTCATGAGTTGATCGAGTTTTTCTTGGGTGGCTGTGAGGTTGTCACAAGGGACGAGGTAGCCGTCTACGCCATCGCGCACGACATCTTTCCAAGCTCCCGCTTCTGAGGCTAGGACGGCAGCACCGCTTGCCATGGCTTCGGGCACTGTGAGACCAAAACCTTCATTGCGGCTGAGGGCTGTAACGATGGTCATGGCTCGGAAAAGTTTGGGTAGTTCAGAAAATGGCTGTTTCCCGATGAATAAAATACGATCGGCGAGCCCAGCTTCGTCTATTTTTTTCTGAAGGGATTCTTGAAAACTTTTTTGGTCGGGGGTGGTTTCTCCGCAGACGATGACGGTGAAATCTGGATGTTTTTTGAGCAACGGCAACGCTGCATCGATGAGTAGATCGACACCTTTTTGGTGGCGGACTCGCCCAAAGATACCAATGCCGTATTTTCCAGGGTAGCCGAGTTCTTTCCAGAGAGCTTCTCGGTCGTCGGCGGGGTAATAGGTGGAGAGGTCGATTCCGTGTGGAATGATGATGTCGGCTCCACCTTGGATATATGCGTTGGCAGCTTGGCTGGTGGTGATGATGCCATCGCTTTGTCGGATGAGGTAGCGGGTGATCCAACTCGGGTTGCGTTGAGCGGTGGCGGTGAAAACGATTTTTATTTTAGCTCCAAAGATTTTTTTGAGAATGAGCGCTTGGATGGTTTCATCATTTCGGCGTGAGTGAAACACGCGGAACCTACCGTCGGGAAGGGGAGTTTTACAGAGAGAAATAAGCTGCCGGAATGTGACGACGGGAATGTCATCGGGAAGGTGATGTTTTCCGAGAACCGCGACTTTGAGAATGTTTTTTTGAATACGAAGAACCTGAAGCATCGTGGACGTCACGCCTGAGAAGCGCGAGTTTGAGTTGCCGAGGATGATCTCGGTTTTTTGGATGTCAGGAGAAAGTTTCAATGTCGGAAAAATGGGTGAGGTTGGGAGAGGTCAGAGAAGTTTTTTGATGGTTTTGGGGAGGTTCTTTCGGAACTCTTGATCGTTTTTCTCAAACCACTGACGTGCATTTTCGCCGTAATGAAGTTTTTGTTCAGTGGGCAGAAGCAACAGTTGCTGAATTTGGGATTCGAGCTTGGCGGGATCGATGTAGAAATTAGTTCCCAGATGGCGAGGTTCTGAGCGTTTGTAGGCAATTGGGATTCCGCGATCGGGGGCGATGAGCTCATTCATCGGCGGAGCATCGGTTGCGATGACGACTGCTTTGCAACTCATCGCTTCCACAATGTAATGCCCCCATCCTTCGGAAAGTGAGGTGCAGAGGTGGATCCCGTGTTGATTGAGTAGCGATTTTATTTCATCGTGCGGGATGTAATCCGTGATGAGTTTGACGTTGTCGGGAACGGATTCTGGAGCGTTTTCTTTGCATTGCACGATGGTGAGGAGAGGCCATTCGGGATGGCTTTTCCAAAGGTCTAAAATCGTTTCGGTTCCTTTGAGTGTGCTGCGGCCTGCGAGGTGAAAAAACGATTGGTAGTCAGGCGTGCGCGAGGTGTCGAGCAGGTCGCTAGATGTGAAGCTGATGAACGAAGTAGCAAAACCAAGACCTGAAAAGATTTCTTCGGCGTGATGGCTTTTGCAGAGGATGTGATCAATTTTTCGAAGGTGTTTGATGTGGCGTTTGGGGAACCGCTCTTGGTTGGGGATTAGAAAGTTGTTTTTGGCTGAGCCTAACCACCGCGGAAAGACGCGCTCGAGAAAAATGTTGGCGTCGTATGTTGGTTTTGTTGGAAAAATACTCCGAAGCGGGGAGATAGCTCGGCAATGGGAAACTGTGACGTCAAAGCCTGCCGATGCCAATGTGTCGTGGATGAGATCGACATCGCGATCGAGCCCAACGCCGTTGGTGCGGGCTATAATGTTTATTTTTGCACTCACAGTATTTTCCTTGTTCCTTCCTTAAAAGGGTGAGGGAAGTTTCTGATGAAGCGGGGAATTTGGCAATGAGTTTATTTGAAAAGGTGAAATGTTTTACTGCACCGTTTCCTCAGAAGGTGGGATGATGGGGGCGATCTCTGTTTTGGGGAGCCACCCTTGATGCTGATCGCAGGTAGATACGTGAATCCATGGACCACGCGTGGCATCGATGCGAAGTAGCGTGGCGGGAGGGAGTTCTGTTGAATGGTTTGTTTGATGGTGAGGCTCTGGGTAGAGTGTTGTTTTTTTGAGAACGAGAGCTTGTTGGGAAATCGGCGCAAACAAGTGGTCGTCGGGATACCAGTGTTGCGCCATCCATCCTAGGCTGGCAGTTATAGGGGATAGGACGATGAGCGAGATGTTGAGGATCGCCAACTTTCGTTGAGGTCGAAGGACGATTAGCGTGAGCAAACTGAGGACAAAAATCCAGATGGAGACGTAAAATAAGATGGAGTAGGTGCTTGGAGGAAACCTGAGCAGATGGCGTTGCCATGCCGCATAATGCGGAACGATGGATTGGTTGTTAAATTCGAGAAATCGGAGGTTTTGTTCGGCTTGGGGGTGTGTTGGGTCTTGGATGAGAACACGTCTCCAAGCGAGGGCGGCTAGGCCAGGTTGGTCGAGATGATAGTAGCAGTTTCCGATGTTGTAGAGGATGTCTGAAGGCGGAAGATCATTGGTGGGGTAGACGGATTGATAATACGTGAGCGCTTGTTGGTAATCGCCAGATTGGCACGCGTTTTGAGCTTTATGGAGTAATTGGGGCGTCGGCTCAGGTTGGTTTGCTTGGGTCGATTGCTGGCTTGTAATGAAGAGGATCAGGAAAAGGCACAGTTTGCTGGCACGCTTGAGTAAGGCGAGAATGGCTTTTTTCTGTTGGGGTGAGATTTCTTTGGGCGGTTCGTTTGTTGCTTTAAAACAAAGAGAGTCGCGCTTTGCTAAAACTTCTTGGAGATCGGATGACATTTCAGCGGGAGGGGGAGACAACCATTGTTCGATGAACCGCCCAGCTTGACGGTAGAAGTTGAAAAGGTTGGATTCTTGTGAGAGGTTTGCGAGCTCTTTTTTTCGAGCAATGGCATCGGGAGTGCGAGATCGTGAGGTTTTGATTTTTTTGAGAAGCGGGGTGATGAGGACGATGAATGCCAGAGAGGCTGGGATGAGATGCCAGATCCATGAAAATGTGCGGTGGTGAGAGGTGTTTTTTTTCAGAAAATTTTCTGAGTCTGAGAGGTTGATAAATCCCAGAATGTCGCGCATTTCTTCAGGGGCTGTTCCAAGCTTTTCGGAAACGGCGGGTGGTGTTTTTTGTTGTTTTTCCGACTTGGGCGACGGTGTGATATGAACGGGGATGGGCGGTGTTGTTATCGTGTGGTAGGCGTGATCGGATGGATCAAAATAGCTAAAAATATAGCTAGGGATGGTTTCGGGAAGTGCACCGTGGGCATTTGTTTTGGGGCGGATAAGTTGACGGAATGTAACCGTTCCATCGATGGCTCGACGATCCGTGTTTCGTTCTAATTTTGTGGAATCGATGATTTTCCAAGTATCTTCACTGAACGATGGAACGTGGAGCGTTTCTAAGTTACCCGAGCCACGGATGTTGAGGATGACTTCGGTTGATGCGTTTTCTAAGATGTCGGTTTTTTGGCACGAGGCTTGAATGGAAAATTGACCAACTGCTCCCGTGAAGTGGGGGGGAGCACCTTTAGGCAGGGGGAGAATTTTGAAAGAGGTTGCAGGAAGTGTGAGATGGATGGGTGTGTTGGTGAGGCGGGATCCTCGAAGCGGGTCTACGACGGATTGGCGCACCATGATCCTCATAGGGGCGGGGCCGAAGGTGGCTGTTCCAGGGCGAATGCCACTGAGCGATGTAGAAAAGGTGGCTGTTCGATAACTAATGCCATCGATTGTAACTTGGCTTATTTCGTGAGGTTTTGGAAAGGAGAACCGCCAAGCGAGGCAATTATCTTTGGCGGGGGTGGGGAGTCCCCATCCGTTGAGGGCAATGGGAAGTTGGATCGGGACGTAGAGTTTGAGGGAGATGTTGCAGGATTCTTTTTCGTAGAGAGTGGTTTTATCTGGGAACCATCCAGTGAGAATCTGATGGTTTCCAATTCCAGTGGGGAGTTTAAATAAGGAGTTGAGGGGGTGAACCTGAAAATGGATGGGTTGCGTGTAATGGGTTACTCCACGAGAGCGGATCGCGATGGGGGGTAAGGTGTATTTCCCTGGGATTGCAGGAGTGACTCGAAAGAGATATGCTGTGGTGAATTGCCGTTGTGCGTTCAGCATGCTCGTGGCGCGCACGAAGTTAACGGCGCAGTTTTTTACTTTTGGTGCTGCTGGGCGGTTGTCGGGGTGACCATTTGTGAGTCGGACGATGAGGGTGGCTTGTTCGCCAGGAACGAGGTGAGTGCTCGATAGTTCACTTGTTGCCGTTATGGGAAGGGGACGGATGTTTTGCTCCTTCCCGTGCAGGGTGAGAGAACCGAGCAGGATAAAACAAATAAAAATGGAAGAGAGTGTCTTGATGGGCGAGCGAATGGGTTAGTTGGGAATGGTGCGCACGCTTTATACTTAAAATGCTCTGGATCTCACGAAGAAATTTTCTGTAGTGAAAAAATATGATTTTTCCTTGGTGTGGATCATTCCTCGAACTGTTTCTGTTTTAAATGTTTTAAATTAATACTTTTTATTCCTTGATGGTTTTTAATTCGGGTATATCTTCTAACCTCTCCCTTTAGAGAATACACCATATTGACTTTATCATGAATAATACCCAAAAATACTTAGTCGGGGCGATTGCCGTTGTTGGTTCTGTTTTAGTTTCCTCATGTAGCATGCA
>CAZOWD010000044.1:12132-13327 GCA_964583225.1 uncultured Verrucomicrobiales bacterium
CGTTTGCAAAAGATCATCATCACGTTAAGCGTTACGCTGATGATGGCATAACTTTTCCTTATCCCGTTCCAGAAAATCATCAAAAGTTTCTCAAAAAACTTACTCCTGAGCAGCGCGCTTTCATGGATGCCAAACCAGCCCCATTGAAGGCATGGCAAGATGACAAATTTGGAGTGTTTATCCACTGGGATCACTCGTCGCAAGCTCCCGTAGCGATGAGTTGGGGGCGCAAAGGACCTCGGCCCCATCACTCAAGCGATGGGAAAGTAACCAAGGGGCTCGATGAACAAAAATACAACGATCTTTCGAAAACGTTTAACCCCACCAAGTTTAACGCGGCTGAGTGGATGGATATTATCGCTGATTCTGGAGCGAAATACGTTGTTTTTACCGCAAAACATCACGCGGGGTTCTGTATGTGGGACTCCAAAGTTACTGATTTTGACATCATGTCCACGCCCTACGGTAAGGATATTGTTAAACAACTGGCCGAAGAGGCTCATAAGCGTGGGTTGAAATTTTGGCTCTATTATTCCCAGCCAGACTGGCATAACCCACTCTACCGAGGCGATGAAAATCACGAGCGTTACCTCAAGGAGTATATGTATCCTCAGCTCAAAGAGTTGCTGACTCAATACGGAAAAATTGATGGAATTTGGTTTGATGGCCTTGGAAATGACATCAGCTACTGGGGTGGAGTTGAACTCATCGAAATGATGCGTAAAATCAACCCTGACCTTCTCGTGAACCATCGCTGGGGAAATCCCATCGACCGATTTGGCGATTTCGATGGCCCCGAGCGCGTTATCGGACGTTTCCAAATCAACCGACCATGGGAAACCTGCCAAGTGATGGGGGGACTCTGGGGGTGGGCTTTTGATTCGCAAGCCATGTCTCAAGAAGACGCCATTACCATGCTCTGCAAAACCGTTGACCGTGGAGGCAACCTTCTTCTTAATACGGGGCCCAATGGCCAAGGGAAAATCCTAGCATCTCATGCCAAACGCTACCGCGAAATGGGGAAGTGGCTTAAAAAATATGGAGAGTCGATTTATGCCACTCGAGGCGGTCCATACATCGACGGGCCATGGGGCGGTTCCACCCACAAGGGGAATATCGTTTACCTTCACCTTTATGGAGCTAACACGGGAACTTTAACCTTGCCTAAACTCCCAGCTAAAATCACATCGGCTTC
>CAZOWD010000045.1:0-13226 GCA_964583225.1 uncultured Verrucomicrobiales bacterium
CGAATATGGCTGTCACTACCTGCTACTGGCTACTCGCTACTGGCTACCTGCTACTCCCCCCCCTCTCCACCGTGAGTTGAAGACGTAAGTTTTTTTCGGCAACCCCACCATCTCAATGAAACATTCATTTCGTTCACATATCATCTGAAGAGCCGTAAATTTAAAATTTCCATCTCGACACACGACCCCGTTTCCAGTGAACTGCCCCGTCTTTAATTTATTTTTATATTTTTATCATGTCGCAATCAAACAGTTCTACGCCATCGTCGACGACACCGCCCCCAGTCGTTCCTAAAAAATATCTTTTTGCATTCATTCTTGTGACCCTACTTTTCCCGCTCTGGGGGTTTGCCAATGATATCACCAACCCGATGGTGGCGGCATTTAAGAAAATCTTATTGCTCACCAACTTCCAAAGCTCCTTGGTTCAAGGTGCCTTCTACGGAGGTTACGCCTTCATGGCCATCCCAGCCGCACTTTTCATCAAAAGATTTTCTTACAAAAGCGGCATTCTCGTAGGACTTACACTGTATAGTGCGGCGGCTCTCTTTTTCCCCGTGGCAGGCATGATGATGTCCTTCCCCGCATTCCTCATCGCCTTCTTCGTGATGACCTGCGGTCTCTCATTCTTAGAAACCACATCAAACCCCTACATCCTCTCCATGGGCGATCCAGCAACAGCTACTCGCCGACTCAACCTGTCTCAGGCGTTCAACCCCATGGGCTCACTTATCGGAATGTTTGTGGCAATGAGCCTTATTTTGGCCAACCTTGTCAACGTTCGCTACGATGCCGAAATAGCCCCAGAACTCGCCCAAAAAGCTCAAGAGCAAATCACCCAAATCGTTCATTCTCAGGATTCCGATTCTGCAAAATGGAACAAAATTAACGAACTCAAACTAACAAGCTGGGTTGCTAAATCTGACAGCGTCACCAAAGCGCTCAAAACAAACACCCCCGTGAAGTGGGAAGAAATCCTCGCTGCCACCAAAGCCAACCACGATCGCTTAGCTAAAGCTCTTCCCATCGTCGAAAACGATAAAACATCCGACAAAGAAAAATGGGAAGCTCTCAAAGCTCAAAACCTCATCTCCGAACTCAAAGAATCCGATCTCAAAGCCATTGAGACCAAGTTAGCTAAAGGAAAAGAAATTGACTGGGAGAAATCGGGGGTTCTCGATGGTTCACCCGACGAAGAACAAGCTCGTCGCCTCATCTCAAAGGTAGACAAATCCAAGTGGACAGGTATTCAGAAAAAAGAACTCGATGTTCTTCAAGGGCCTTACTTTGCCATTGGCATCGTTGTTGCCATCTTCCTCGTTATCTTCATCTTCAGCAAACTTCCTACAAGCCGTTCAGATGATGACAAGTCACTCCATCTCGCCCCAACGCTCAAGCGACTCTTCGGAAACTCAAATTATATTTTTGGAGTTGTAGCTCAGACATTCTACGTGGGAGCTCAGATCATGTGCTGGACTTATATCATTCAATACGCTGGCAATGAACTTGGCATGCGCGCCTCTACGGCTCAAGGATACAATATTGTTGCTATGATTATATTTGTTTCCAGTCGCTTCATCTGCACATTCCTTATGAAATATGTCAGCCCTGGCTCATTGCTTGCCGTGCTCGCAACTGGTGGCGCCATCTTTGTTGCAGGAGCCATCTTCATTCCTGGAATGCTTGGACTCTACAGCCTCATGGCGGTTTCAGCCTGCATGTCTCTCATGTTCCCAACCATTTACGGAATTGCTCTAGACGGCTTAGGCGACGACGCCAAGCTCGGAGCAGCGGGACTCATCCTCGCCATCGGTGGTGGATGTGCCATGCCACTCTTCCAAGGCAAGATTATGGACATGGATGCGTTTAACTTCGGCTCCTATGTGCTCTCTAGCACTCGGGCATCATTTGTCCTCCCCTTCATCTGTTTCATCGTGATTATCCTCTACGGAATTCACGCTCACAGAAAACACATTTCCGAATAAGATTCAGTTATTCATCGGAAAAATCGCACCTACATGAAAGGGAGGATCTTTACGATCCTCCCTTTTTTAAGTTTTCAACTTTTACTAAAAGCAAGCAGCCTACACGGGCGTGACACCTTTTTTCAAAATGATGTTGGCATATTTATTAACATCACCCGTAGCGACAACGGCGTGAGCCTTGCGCACGCGCTCATAATACGCATAACGCTCCAAGCGTGAAATCGGAGGATTTAATGTGCTGTGACGTTGAATCGCCTCAGCATACGCGCCCTCAACAGCAGGATCTAAAGAATCCCCCTCAACCGCCTCCATGGTGATCACAGGTTTAGGGTCATACTGATCCAACTCAAACAAGGGTAAAATTGCATCTAAGAGGTCAGGAATAGAAAGCCCATCAGCGCGGATCACGTTATCGTGAAACTCATGAGCAGGAAAATGACCATCGGCCAAAAGAATCTCCTCACCATGTCCCATTCGAGATAAAGTAGCGAGAAGTTCAGGAGAAATAAGCGGAGATATACCTTTTAACATAGTGGCGGGACATTATCCAATCCACCCTAGAAATCCAGATCTTTTTTAATTTCACGAAGCCAAGGTTATCAAGGTAGGGAGCAGTCTTTAAACATGGTTATAAACAAGGGAAACGATTAGTAGCAAGTAGCGCGTAGCAAGTAGCCGCAAGCGTCAGTCATATTAAAGCGAGAAAGCCCCCTACGCTACTGGCTACTGGCTACTGAGCTCCAGCTACAAAGCGACAATACTCACTTTGTGCTCATCGCAGAGCCTCCCCACTTCATCAGCACCCAGCATCAATGTTTTATCTGCCTCAATCGCAATAACCCCCACGCCAGACTTTACACAGTTTTTCACCGTATCAGGCCCGACTACGGGAACATCAAAACGAAAATCTTGATTGGGTTTTGATACTTTCGCTAAAGTGATATCTTTTCCATGACCCAGCTCACCGCCCCGACGAATACACGCATTGGTCCCCTCAAAAGCTTCGACAGCGAGAACGGTTCCCCGACGCACCACCACGGTTTGGCCAATGTCTAATCGGCTCGTTTCCTTAGCAATCCGGAATCCATAGCGAGCGTCCTCCAGAGCCTTTTCTTTTAACTTCGGCCCAAACACTAATCCTGCTCCAGGAAGTAAATCCTCTAGAAATGTCGTTGCGGGAAGTAAGGTGATTCCATCTTTCTGCAACTCCTCCGCAATCCCTCCAAAAAGCGTTTCGGCATTGCGTTCTTTCACGCGCGCAAGAAGCATCATGGTGCGCACATCTGGACGCAAATCAAAAAGGTTTCTCGGTGTGATCTGCCCCACCATCACCGCCTCCGTCACGCCTTGCTTTTTGAAAAATTTAATCATTTTTCCCAATTGCCCCACACGGAACCAACTGGCAACGTCCACTTCCGAAACCAAACTCTCCTCGGTTTCATCCACCACGGCGGCCATCACCAAACGAATTTCTTCGTTTTGCGCATGAGCGGCATCAATAAAGGTTTTGGGGTAAATCCCCCTACCTGCAATGATTCCAATGGTGCGTGACATAAAATGACTCAAATTTTAGATTTCGTCCACTACAGCAAATATTTTGCCGCTTGCTCCACATCTTTATCCCCACGCCCTGAAAGGTTGGCAATAATCACAGTATCCTTGGACAGAGTCGGAGCAATTTTTGAAACGTAAGCCATCGCGTGAGAGCTTTCCAATGCGGGAAGAATCCCCTCGGTTTCAGCGAGTTCTTTAAAGGCGGCCAACGCCTCATCATCCGTAGCATATGTGTATTCTGTGCGTCCCAACGATTTGAGGTAAGCGTGTTCAGGACCAACGGCCGCATAATCCAGCCCAGCACTCACCGAGTGAGTTAGCTCGATCTGACCATCTTGGTTCGCCAGAAGCCACGTTTTCGATCCCTGCAAAACACCGAGTTTCCCTCCTTGGAATCGAGCAGCGTGACGCTCGGGAATAATGCCTTCACCGCCCGCTTCAACTCCCATCATCTTAACCTCTTCATCGGCAAGAAACGGATGAAACAACCCGATGGCATTTGAACCGCCTCCGACACAAGCCACCAAAAGATCAGGCAAGCGCCCTTCTTGTTCCAAGATTTGCTCGCGAGCTTCTAATCCGATAACCCGATGAAAATCCCGAACCATCATAGGAAATGGGTGAGGTCCAAGCGCAGAACCCAAAATGTAATGCGTATGCTCCACCGAAGACACCCAATCTCGAAGCGCCTCGTTCACAGCTTCTTTCAAAGTTGCCTGCCCAGCAGTCACGGGCACAACTTTCGCGCCTAAAAGCTCCATCCGCGCCACGTTCAACGCTTGGCGCTCCATATCCACAGCGCCCATGTAAACGATACATTCCATACCAAACCGTGCGCACACCGTCGCCGTTGCCACACCGTGTTGCCCCGCCCCCGTTTCTGCAATGATACGCTTTTTCCCCAAGCGCTTCGCCAGAAGGATCTGCCCCAACGCATTGTTAATTTTATGCGCACCAGTGTGAAGAAGATCCTCGCGCTTCAAATAAATCTTTGCGCCACCCAATTTCTCAGTCCACCGCTCAGCAAAATAAAGCGGCGTAGGTCTTCCGCAATATTGACGCAACAAATAATCCAGTTCTTTTTGAAACTCCGGATCATTTTTTGCCTTTTCATACTCTTCGGCCAAAGTTCGCATCGGATCCATCAAGGTTTCCGGCACAAACATTCCACCGTAAGTTCCAAAATGCCCGTGAGCATCAGGCTGCTGATTTGTAAATTGGGTCGTTGACACGCCCATTTCCATAATAGAGTCAGATCAATCCTGCAAGCTTGGACTTTCAAGACTTCATGGTTCTAAAGATAGGTCGTCAAAGCATCCACCTCGATCCGATTCAGCTTTTTCACAAGCGCCACGGAAAGCTCGACCATCGCCATGTAATCGCGCACATCAATCATCGAGTTATGCGAATGAATATAACGCGACGGCACACCGAGCACAATCGTAGGAACTCCACGCCCCGACAAATGAAATGATTTGGCATCCGTGCCACCGCTCGCACGCAAAGCAAGTTGATGAGTTATACCCTCTTCCTCTGCCGTTCTTACGCATAAATCCACCAGAAATGGATTCATAATTGCCGTAGGATCTTGCATCCGAATCTGCACACCACTCCCCATCAACCCTTGGGACGAAAATCGGTTAAAACCAGGTGTATCGTCCGCAGGAGTTCCCTCCAACACAATCACCACATCTGGCTTCACCTGTTCAGCGGCCGTAATCGATCCTCTACACCCCACCTCTTCCTGGACCGTGCCACAAGCAATCAGCGTGTTTTCATGCCCAGCAACCTCGAGCAGTTGAGTTGCCTGAATGGCGCAAGCCATCCCCACCCGATTGTCAAACGCTTTAGCCATCAGTAAATTGGCATCCTCCATCTGAGAAAACGGCGTCAATGGCACAATGGGGTCACCGATGCGCACTCCCATATTTTGCTCGAGATCCACTCGGCTTTTAGCGCCCACATCGATAAACATTTGCTCGATCGAAAGCACTTGCTTCCGTTGGTCGGCAGGCAAAAAATGTGGCGGTGTGGACGAAACCACCCCTAAAATCTTTTTCCCCTCGCGCGTCCGCACTTCAACACGCTGAGAAAGAAGCGTGTGAGGCCACCACCCTCCCAAAGTCACAAACTGAATAAACCCATCCGATGTGATATTTTGCACCCGAAATGCAACCTCATCCATGTGCCCGGCCAGCATCACGCGCGGAGCATCTTTTTGAGCAGTCCCCTCTCGCTCACAAAAAACCGAGCCATTGCCATCCGTGCTTATCTCACCACAATCCTCCAATTCATCAGCGAAAATAGCCCTCACTTCATCTTCAAATCCTGGTGCTCCGTGGGCTTCCGTCAACTCTCTCAATAATCCAATGGCTCGTTCTCGCATGCGTCCTCATTACCAGATACCATCGACGACATCAAACTGAATACTCTCCATCTTTCATTTTAAAATGACACTTCAGATTTTTCATCAAGACACGTTTCCTTCTTGAAGAACTGCCTCAATTAAAGCAACCTCCCCACCTCAAACAACCCCACATTCATTTTTCAACCAACACCACTATGGCACAAGTTTCTGACATCCACATTTCAAGCAACATCCCGCTTCCTTCTCCAGTCGCCCTCCTTTCCGAAATTGAAAGAACCAACAAACAAGCTGAATTTATAGCGGAATCCCGCCAACACATCCGCAATATTTTACATGGTGACGACAAACGACTTCTTCTCATCTGCGGACCATGCTCCATTCACGATACCAAAGCGGGAATCGAATATGCTGAAAAGCTCGTCAAACTTGCCGAAGAGGTCAAAGATCAGATCTACATGGTCATGCGCGTGTATTATGAAAAACCACGCACAACCGTTGGCTGGAAAGGGCTTATCATGGATCCTAATCTCGATGGATCCGACAACATCCCCGAGGGGCTTCGCCAAGCGAGACTCTTCCTCCGCCAAGTCATCGACCTCGGGCTCCCCACCGCTACTGAGCTCCTAGATCCTATCACGCCACAATACATCGCCGACCTCATTAGTTGGTCTGCAGTTGGCGCCCGCACAACAGAAAGTCAAACTCACCGACAAATGGCATCAGGCCTTTCCATGCCTCTCGGATTTAAAAACACAACCACTGGCGACCTTACTGCTGCGGTCAACGCAATTAAAGCGGCCACTCAGCCTCAAACATTCCTTGGAGTTAGCGAACAAGGCGTTGCGTCTGCCGTCACCACCTCAGGCAACCCCAATTGCCACATCATCCTCAGAGGGGGCGACAACGGCCCCAACTACGGAGCCGACGACGTAGCTCAAACCACACGACTCCTCGAAAAAAATGACATCACTCCATCAATCATGATTGATGCGTCCCATGCCAACTGTGGCAAAAAACAAGAGCGCATGCCTGAAGTTTTCAGAGAAATCGTCCGCCAACGCGTCGCAGGAAATGAACAAATCACAGGCGTCATGCTCGAAAGCAACCTCGTTGCAGGCAATCAAAAGTTCCCCCAACCGATCGCCGACCTCACCTACGGGCAATCCATCACCGATCAATGTATCGACTGGGAAACCACGGAATCCATCGTCCGTCAAGCTGCCGCCGACCTCAAATCTGCAGGAATAGCTGGATAAATTATGATTTCCAAAACCACCTTCGCCGCAGTCGATTTTGAATCGGCTGGGGCAGCCAAAGGCAAAACCGATGTCCCCGTGCAAATTGGCATGGGGATGTGGTCCATTCAAAAAGGACATCACAACGCCTTTGTTTCGTTCATTCGAGCCGATCGGCCGATTACTTGGGCGGCGCAAAAAGTTCACGGCATCACCACCGCCGACCTCGCTGACGCGCCCCCATTCATGATGCTTTGGCCAAAAATCAAAGCGACCCTCGGAGGAGATCACGTTGTCGTCGCCCACGGATACGGCACGGAAAAACGCTACCTTCGCGCCTTTCCAGCCCATGGATTTGGTCCCTGGATCGATACGTTACTGCTCGCTCGCGCCGCATGGCCCGAACTTTCCTCACACAAACTCGGAAACCTTTGCGAACATTTTCAACTCACCTCCAAAGTCAGCCAACTCGTGCCCGATAAAACATGGCACGACGCGCTCTACGACGCCATCGCCTCCCTCGTCCTGCTCGAACACCTCATTGCTCAATTTAATTTAGAAGAATCTTCCATTGATCTCCTTCTTCACCCCGATACTCGAACTTGGCACCAAAGAAAAAACAACAATTAACGCACTACTGGAAATCGAAGCGCCACAACACGCTATTATTTTCATTTTACGAGCGATTCAGCATTTTTTCACTTGCTGGACACCCCCTTTCCATTGCTAGTTGCTTCCGACATGTTTGCACCCAAGTGGAAAAAAGAAGCGAAGCTCCTCGATAAGGCCGCGAAGAAATTTCTCAACTACAAACGAGACCTTCTCACCGACCAACAAATTGCAGAAATCCAATCCCGACGCGACGACTTAAAAGCAGCCGCAAAATCTGGAGATAAAGAAAAAACTGAAGAAGCATCCAAGCAGCTTCAAGCGACCTGTGAATCATCCCTCCCCCGCTACAAATCTCAAGGGTGGGTTGAAGAAAACATCGAGGTATTTTTTGTCGCTATCGTCGTAGCTCTCGGCCTACGCGCCTACGTCGTTCAGCCATTCCGCATCCCAACGGGATCCATGCAACCCACGCTCAACGGAATCATCGCCCACTCCGTAGAATCATCCGATGACATTCCATCCTTACCCGTTAGAGCCGTTCAGTGGGCGACTCACGGTCGTTCTTACGTCGATCTCGTTTTAGACGAAGATAAAGAACTCCGCCGCGAGAACCCCATCGTAGAAATCCCAACGTTCCACTTTTTCACCCGCACCAAAATTTTCTTTAAAGACGGCACCTCGCTTACTTTCCCCGGTCCTAAAACGGCACTCATGAACGCACACGGTATGGGGTTTGGTAAAAAAGTAGGCTACCCAACCAATGACATGTCCGCAGAAGACCGCGCCATGTTTGAATTACAACTTCAAGGGCTTCGCAATGCTAATGGAACAGCTCACGTAGCGTATGACATTCACGGAACACGCCAAATCCCCTACCTGCATCCAACGCTCAAAAAAGGAACCGTCATCGCCCGTGGATACATCGATAGCGGTGACCTCATCCTCGTCGATAAAATGTCCTACCACTTCCGCCGTCCGCATCGTGGTGAGGTGTTTGTTTTTGACACACGCAACATCAAGCGCATTCATGAAGAAGCGAGACAATCTGGAGGCGTTGCAGGTTCCCACTACATTAAACGCTTAGCGGCCGTGCCTGGCGACGAACTCGAAATCAAAGGGTTCGACCTCTACATCAACGGCAAACGCGCTCAAGAACCTGGATTCCTCGAGGTCATGAGCGAGAAAAAAGGCTACCACTACGGATACAAACCCAGCGAACGCCTCGCCCACGGCAGAACCTTTAAAGCGCATTTCTCAAAACAACCTGGCATGAATCAATACATCGCCCTCGGAGACAACAGCTTCAACTCCTCTGATTCACGCCACTGGGGAACCGTTAAAGAATATAACATTATAGGTCCAGCAGCCTTCGTCCTCTGGCCTTTTGCTAGCGGACACTGGGGATTTATCAATTAACGCTCCCATGTCTAGCGCTCAGGAAATCACCAAAAAAGCTAAATCCAACCTCGCTCTCACGCTTTCTTGTTTACCCAAAGAACGCAAAGAGGACATGGTTACCTTTTATGCGTTTTGTCGGGTGATCGATGATCTCGCAGACGACACCGAAAAACCAGTTCAACTCCGCGCGCAATCACTCCAAGCATGGCGCGATGGCATTGAATTTGGATTTCACGACCCGGACGAGCTTCAGTCCGAGATCACCAAACTCATTCAGAAATATAACATTTCGACACGCCCATTCCTCGACCTCATCGATGGATGCGCCTCAGATCTCGAACCCCAGCGATTTGCCACTTGGAAAGATTTAGAAAATTACACGTATCGCGTAGCCTGCTGCGTGGGGCTCATTTCCACTAAAATCTTTGGCTGCACTCATCCCGACTCAGACAAATACGCTCTAGCGCTTGGCCACGCACTTCAAATCACCAACATCCTGCGTGACGTTCGGGAAGACCTCGATAACGAAGGGCGCATTTACCTTCCCATCGATGACATGGCTCGCTTTGGTTACAGCGAAAACGATCTCAAAAACCACGTTCACAACGATGCCTTTGTCAGCATGATGAACGAACAGGCGGATCGGGCTGAAGCATTTTATCAAGAAGCTATCAGGCTCCTTCCCCGAGAAGATGCTAAAGCGCTCAAAGCGGCCGAAGCGATGCGCAAAATTTACCACGCGCTCCTCGAAAAAATGCGGACCGACAATTTTCAAGTGTTCAAGCAACGCTACTCAGTTTCCAAAGTAAAAAAAATAGCCGTGCTTCTCGGGACGCTTTTGCCCTGATCTGAAAAACTGTCTCAGCTCAATATCGCGCTTACATCCTGACAATCGCAGGCGCGCCACCTTCGGGCCCCACGGGATGCGTCGCAAACCTTCTCTTAGGCTCCTCTTCAGGTTCTTCTTCTACCACATTGCGGTGCACCCACACGCTCTGGACCAAACCGAGCAAAAACATACACATAACAACAAAGGTGCCTGAATAACTCACCAAAGGCAGAGGAATCCCCGTAATAGGAGTCAACAACACACACATTCCTATATTTTCAAAAATATGGGCAAAAAACAAAGCCACAACCGCGACAACAATAATACGCCCCGAGGGATCTCTACTGCCGAAAGCAATAAAAAGACAGGTCAGCAATAAAATGGCATAAACCACGATCAGCAACAAACTCCCCCGAAACCCCTGCTCCTCACCAATCACACCAAAAATAAAATCGTTATGCGCGGTTTTCCAAGGGATGTATTTTTTAGCATGAAGAGAGCCTTGTTGCGCCGTAGCCTTCCATCCTACCCCCTTCCAACCAGCTTTCCCGACTGCGGTGGATACCCAATGCGGAGCGTAAGCATCTCCGTTAATATCAACCTTTCGTCCGTGTGACATATCCAAATACAATTCAATGCGCCCTGCTCCACGAGGTGACGCCTTGGGCAAAATAATGTAATACGCAATCGCAAGCCCACCAAAACCAACAATAAACATCATCGCTAAATACCGATATGGCACGCCACTCACAAACATGATGGCCAACGTGACAGGTCCCCACACCAGAGCCGACCCCATATCCCCCATCACAACCACAATCAAAAAAGGAATACCCGCTAAAACACCAATAACGAGAACTTTAACCAAAGGCAACCTGAACACAGCATGCCAACGAGGCAAATCTTGCAGCAATGAACTCATCAGCACAATGCCAGCAGCAATACCAAATTGAGTGGGTTGAAACCTTAACCCACCAAATCCAATCTGGTGCACCTCATTACCCTTCAGCATCGCCAACACCATCAATACAAGTCCCACCAAATACATGGGGACTCCCAACCAACGGATCCAACGGTAATCAATCATCGCCGTGATGAAAAACACGACAAAGCCTCCGATAATCCACATTTTCTGACGATCCGCATAATACTGCCCGCCTTGAGGCAAATGGCGAGCGGCACTGTCAATGGCATACACACCAAAAACAAGCAAAGCAGCCATAGCTGCCAGCAACCACCAGTTCATCCCCAAAATTTTGCGTAACAGTGGCGTCATTGAATCGTCCGTAAAAAACTAGAAATAGAAAATGCCCTCGCCCCGAAAATCAGGAGACAAGGGCATCAATCTAATACTAAAAAACAAGTTTACTTATCAGCCTTCTTTGCTGGAGTTTCTGTTGATGCAGGAGCTGCATCTTTATTCAACTCTTTCAAGAGAGTTTCAGTTACGTCCGTTGCATCTTTTGTATAAAGCAACACAGGCACTTGGTTTGAACTGAGGCCTGACTTATCAAAAACAAAGTCAAAATCTTCTTTCTTAGAAAGATCGACGATACGCTTGCGGATTTCCTGAAGAATGCCTTGCATACTTGCTTGTTTCTTAAGCTCTAACGCGCGGGTGCGGCGGTTGAGAAACTCGCGACGCTCGCGATCCATAGCCTTTGCCTCATCAAGTTTAAGCTTAAACTCGTTGGACTTAGCACGCTTAACTTTGTCAGAAAGTGTAGGATCTTCGATTTTCTTTTTCAATCCCTGAAGAACTTCTTCAATTTTACGGATTCCTGAAAGACGCTCGTTGTTCTCTTTCTGGATGCGAGCAAACTCTTCGCTGAACTTCTGCTGTTCCTCCGTAGTGCGGTGGTATCCTTTAAACAACTGCTGCATATCCACCGTAGCGATTTTTAGCTTCTGAGCTGAAGCGTCTCCCATCCCAAAGATGGCAAGTGCGCAGATCATGACGGAAAGTTTAATGTAATGTTTCATATTCGATTATTCTGATGATTTTGGGTGATGGTTCTAATGCAATCAATAAATGCAATTCGGATGCAACCCCGATTAAATATTTAACCCATGGTCGCGTTGGAGGGGAAATTGCACAAAACTCGCCCTTTCGTCAACCCCTATAAAAAGAAGAATTCTTAGAAATCCTCCAGAGCAAAGCAAAGAATCTCTTTTCACTGAAACTTCCCCTCTCATCTTTAGCTTCAAGCTCTTAGTTTTCATTGTATTTAGCTCAATCATTGCACTGTAATCTGCAATTTTGCGATCGTGGAAGCTCCATGATTGTCGGTTACTTTTACCGTGAAATAATCAGCGCTCGCTTGGTTGGGTGGCGTTCCCGAAAGCGATCCATCTTCAGCAACAGAAAGCCAAGCTGGGCCATCAACTTTACTAAACGTCAAAGAGTCGCCCGCATCGGGGTCGCTTGCCATCGATGAAATATCTGCGACATACGGAACTCCCGCATTCGCGGAAACAGCCACAACTGGGTCAGATTTCCACAGAGGTGGCGAGTTTGTCCCTATCGCCACGCGGAAGAACCTCCTGTTTTCGTTTGCTGGAATAAAATAACGATAATGGTCTTCTGTAAGATTCGAGGCTTGCTCATCCCACGTAGAACTCAGATCGGTATTGGAGATGACTTTCATTGTCCGACCTCCAACATCGGGCCAACGAAGCACTACCGCATCAGAATCATCCTCCTTTGATACCAAGGTGAAAGGCATTTCAGCATCCCATCCCGATGCAATAGGCGACGACTTTTGCAAGCGCGTGTTAGGATCTCTAAAGGCTCCTTCTGCCCGCATCGCTCTCGACAACTGAAACACAATGGCCTCATACGTAGGATCTCCTGCCAGATTTTTCGTCTCCAAAGGATCCGCGGTGTAATCGTAAAGATCCCGCCCCGTTACTACATTTGATCCATTCACCCATTCAATGTAACGAAATCTCTCAGTCCGATACGAATACCCGTATCCTCCCCCTGTTTTAAATAGATTAATGGCTCCATGGTTCACAGATACCGTGGGATCGTTGAGTATCGGAACGATGCTCCGTCCTTTCAGCGGACGCCCCGTTGATCCAGATGAGTTATCTATCGGCTGAGATGGTATAGGCAACCCCGCTAACTCACAAAGCGTTGGGTAAATATCAAGTGTGCTGACTGGCGAATTGGTTTTCGCCCCATTTTGAGGATTTCTGGGATCATAAATAATCAAGGGACACGACGTTCCTCGTTGCATCCC
>CAZOWD010000046.1:0-13134 GCA_964583225.1 uncultured Verrucomicrobiales bacterium
TCACCCACAATTTCTCAGAAACCAACAAAGGAAACGAGGCAACCATCACTAAATAATACTGAGCCTCAATCGCGAGCGTCCAAAAAATAGGCAAATACCAATCTTCCCCAACTAGGTTACACGTCAGAGAAAAATTAGCCAACGCCCGAGACCACGTTAGGTCGGGAGATCCCCCACCATAACCAAGCCAAGCGCACCCGTAGGCGGAGAACAACAAGTTCCCCAACGCAACAATCGCAAAAACCGGATAAAGACGAATCCAGCGCCGAATCAAAAAATGCCCCGTATCACGGTATCTAAACCGCGACCAATACATCGCCTGCGGAATGATAAAGCCAGAGATAATAAAAAACACCTCCACCCCATAATGCCCATATTCCAGCATCGCAGCCCCCCAAGTTCCATTGCGCGGGTTAAAGTGAAACAAGCACACCGATAACGCAGCAACCGCTCTCAGTATGTCGAGAATACCAAGATGTTGTTTTTTAGGCTTGGGAGCAAGCGGATCTGACGGTGTGTCCATTCGGGTGTTTTTTACTCCTTACCTCAGTGGCACACCGGCTTCACAGCATTCCAAAAATCACGCTTCATCCTGCCCCACGTTAATTAAAATCTTCCGAGGGCGCGCCCCTTCGCCAGGCCCAATAATGCCACGTTCTTCGAGAATATCCATCATCCGTGCCGCACGCGTGTATCCGAGACGAAGGCGACGTTGCAACAACGACGTGCTCGCTTTTTTCTCCTGACGGATCACTTCGAGGCATTTTTGAACAATTTCTTCATCAGCATCCGAAACATTATTTTCCTCTCCACCACCGCCACCAGACTCGATGCTGTCTTGGGCGCTGATTTCAAATTTTTGCTCCACCTGCTCAGAACAGAATTTTATAATATCTTCAACTTCCTCATCGGAAATAAATGCCCCTTGTGCACGCTCAAGCTTCGCGGATCCAGGAGGAAGGTAAAGCATGTCCCCCTTGCCGACCAACTTATCCGCGCCAGAGACGTCAAGAATCACGCGGCTATCAAGTTTCGAGGAAACCTGGAACGCAATACGACTTGGAATGTTTGCCTTGATAATTCCCGTAACGACATCGGCCCGTGGCGTCTGCGTGGCAATAATCAAGTGAATCCCTGCAGCCCGAGCTTTTTGAGCAATCCGCGCAATACACATTTCCATATCGGCGGGCGCCGTCTGCATCAAATCAGCCAACTCATCAATAATCACCACAATGTAAGGGATGCGGTCAGGAATCCCTGGCTCATCATCGTCATCATCAGATCCATCCAAGGCTGGTGGCCCCAACTCTCCGTCGGTTAATGCTTGAGCGATTGAATCCAAATGCTCCTCATCATAAACTTCTTCTTTTTCCTCGGTCTCCTCACCTTCTTCTGGTTTGGCTTCATCCTCAGGAACTTCTTTTGGTGGCAACTCGCGTTTGTTAAAGCCATCAAAGTTACGCACTCCAACTTCTGCAAAGTGTTTGTAACGTCGCTCCATCTCATTGACCACCCAGCGTAGAGCGGCAAGCACTTTATTGGGATCCGTCACCACAGGCACCGCGAGGTGAGGCAGCGTGTTATACATCTGCATCTCCACCACCTTCGGGTCGATCATGATAAACCGAAGTTCGTTCGGGCTAAATTTAAAGAGAATGCTGGAAATAATCGTGTTAATACAGACCGACTTTCCTGATCCAGTGGCTCCAGCCACAAGCAAGTGAGGCATGGCCGCCAGATCGGCAATCACCGTATTTCCATACACGTCTTTTCCGAGAGCTAGTGGAATTTTGTTTTTCGAGCTCGCAAAGGCAGGATCTTGCAACAGTTCGTGTAGAGGAACCATCACTTTTTCATTGTTGGCGATCTCAATCCCAACGGTATCCGACCCCGGAACGGGAGCCAGAATATTGATGCGCTCAGCTTTTGTTGCCCGCGCAATATCTGCCTCAAGCTGGGTGATCCGACTCACGCGAAGCCCCGCGCTAGGATACACCTCATAGCGCGTGATCGTAGGTCCTCGGGTGATATTTCCTGGCGTCACCTCCACATTAAAGGCGTTCAAGGTATCCACGATGGTTTTTTGAATCGCCTCCATCTCACTGGTATCCACCTCAGCATCGGACTCTTCCACTTCTGGGATATTTAAAAGGTCAAACCCAGGCAACTCGTAATGATCAAACTCATCCGAACTAAGCCCTGTATGCTCAGGAGTTTTTTTAGCAAAAGGTTTAGAACCTAGATCCGCACTAGGAGCGCGACGCTTAGAGGCATCTACAATCTGAGGCTTCGGAATCTCTTTAAGCGGAAGCTCGACCTGTAATCCTTCATCTTTTTCCAAATCTTTTGGTTTATTGGCCTTTTTAGTAGCGGGTTTCCGACGACGTTTTTTAGGCGGATCAACCTGAGGCTGAAGTTCGCTGTCATCAAAAAGAGGCGTTTTCTGATCCAAGCGCTTCCGGTTAGCCTCACGAGCTGCCAATTTTTCAGCAAGGCTCAGCTTCTTATCTTTACGCCCCGACCACCATTTTTTAACAACAGATGAAATCGCTCGGAAAAACTGCATAGGATGCAAGCCAGTCAAAAGAATCAAGCTCACCAGATAAACACTACCCAACACAAGGAGCGCTCCGGGTTTATTAAACAGCGCCTCCAAAAACTTCGTTCCAAACGCATAGCCCACACCTCCGCCTGCGCCTTGCAAATGATTCACCTCCGCCCAATGTTGTAAAAACAGCGTCTGCACCGCCAGTAATGACGCCCCACTCACCACAAACACACCGCAACCAGTCCAAGTTCTCCACGATGGTCGGGCTTTAAATAATACCTTAGCCACCCCCATCCAAATCATCGTCAACGACACCAAATACGCAGCAGCTCCAAACAACCACAACAAGCAGTATCCCAAAAACACTCCCACTGGGCCAACCCAGTTCACACTTCCCGGATCATTCTCAACCGTTTCTACGGCATCGCCCAAAAATGGAAGACGCGTCAAATCCTGTGGCGAAAACGAAATCAACGCCAATAGAAGCAACAATCCTCCCCCAATCAACACAATCCCCAACACCTCGTTGGACCACCGCGAGTGTTCTTTCTTTTCGTTTTTCTTTCTATTCCGAGTTGTTGCCATATCAAATTTTTCATTAAAACGCAGATCAAACAACGTTTACAGCCTTTATTTTCCCTTAAAACAAACCGTCTGGCAAGGGAAATCCCGACAATCTGAATAGTCAAGAAACGTTAATTTTCCCTCTGCTTCACACACGATTGCATCGTCGTGAAATTCATGACGCTGGATTGACTTTTCAGCGCATCTCCCCTATTCCCCCGCCTATGCGCCTGCTTCTCGTTTTTCTCAAAGAACCAACGCCAGGAAAAGTCAAAACCCAACTCGCCAGCGACGTAGGAGACGAAACAGCCACACGCTACTACCAAGCTCTTGTCGAAGCGTTACTTAGACAACTTCAAGGACTAAAAAACACCCGAATCCGCTTCTGCTACGCACCCGAGGACGCCCACGACGCCATCCGCTTCTGGCTTCTTCCCAAAATGAAAGCCACTGGCAGCGACTCTCCTTCAGTTTTTCTGGCTCCATCCACACCACACTCCTCCGAACCCACTCAAGAAATCGATTTCAGAGCGCAAGGCGATGGCGAAATAAGCGAACGCATACACCGCGCCTTCACCCAAGGATTTCAAGAAGGATTTCAAGAAATCGCCGCCATTGGAACAGATTGCCCAGAATGTGGCTCTCGATGGATCAATGCAGCTTTCGCTCGAATGGGACAAAAAGACAAACGCCACGGGATCATCGGACCTACTCCAAACGGCGAGATTTACTTTCTCGCTCTAAAATCCCCTGCCCCTGATCTTTTAAAAAACATCTCATGGAAATCAAACGACGCCCTTTCCTCCGCGCTTTCAGCAGCAGAAAAAAGCCAAATCACGCTCGAAAAACTTCCACCCCTTGCAAACGTCAACAGCCATAACGACTGGCTCAAACTTATGGACTCTCCTCTCGGCGCAAGCATCAAAAAATCATTAAGAATAGATGAATCTAAACCCAACTAAACAATCACTTTAGAATATTCGCAAATAATTAAACATTTTCCCTTGCAAATCATCAAACCGAGCGCATTTTGCGCGCAGATTTCACGTTACTACTATGAACACACTAGTCCTTAACTCAGGCTCCTCCTCCCTCCGTTTCGCCCTTTACGATGGCGACAATCCAACCCCTTCAGCTTCCGGTCTCGGAGAACGTCTAAGTTCACCCGAAGCCTGCCTGACCATTTCAATCAATGGAGAAAAAACAAAACTCTCCATTCCAAATGCAGATCACGAAGAAGCACTTCAAACTGCCATTGCAACACTCCGCGAGAACGGATTCCTCACCTCTGCTCCCGATGCTGTTGGACACCGCATTGTGCACGGCGGAGAACACTTCACAGCCCCTGCACTCATCAACGATGAAGTCATCAAACTCATCGACTCCTGCACCCACCTTGCCCCACTCCACAACCCTAGCGGACTCCTTGGCATCAAGGTAGCACAACACATTTTCCCAGAAACTCCTCAAGTTGCAGTTTTTGACACCTCATTCCATCAAACTCTCCCCGAGCATGCGTTCCTCTACGCAATTCCACGTTCACTTCACAAAGAACACGGACTTCGTCGTTACGGATTCCACGGAAGTAGCCACGGCTATGTTTGCCAAGCTGCCGCAGATCAACTCGGATTTGACATCAATCAATCCCGCATCCTCAGCGCCCACCTCGGAAACGGATGCTCCGCCACAGCTATCCTCAACGGAAAAAGCGTGGACACAACCATGGGACTTACCCCGCTCGAAGGGCTCGTTATGGGAACCCGCAGCGGCGACATCGACCCAGGTCTCGTCATTTTCTTAGGCTCTCAAATGAACATGAGCAACCAAGAGATTTCTGATCTTCTCAACAAAAAATCAGGCCTTCTAGGAGTCAGCGGTATCGCCAACGATATGCGTGAACTCCGCGAACACGCCGACAACGGCTCCGAAGATGCCAAGCTCGCTCTTGAAATCTTCTGCTACCGCGCAGCTAAATCGCTTGCAGCTCTGAGCGTTGCAACAGGCGGAGTTGACACCTTGATCTTCACTGGAGGTATCGGTGAAAACGACACACGCACTCGCGAACGCATCCTCGAACACCTCAGCTACCTCGGATTTAAGATCGATTCGTCTCGGAATGCTACGCACGGCGAAGACTCCAAAGGCGTCATCACAGCCGAGGACAGCACAGCTTGCGCCGTAGTTATCGAAACTCGCGAAGAGCTCATGATTTCAAACCTCACCAAAGAGGCAGTCCAAGCTAACGCTTAATCCCCCAATCAATCACATTTGACCTTTAGTTAAAATGCACACACTTCTCATCGTCCCCATCTCAGACCACGCAGGTCTCACATCCACTTCCATCGGACTCGTCCGGTCATTGGATCGTATGGGACTTCGGGTTGGATTTTTTAAACCAATCAGTCAGTCCTACCACGAAGAAAGCCAAGACCTCTCCACAGGTTACGCCAACAGCATCGCCAACCTCAATCCTCCTGAGCCAATCTCGCTTGAGAAAACCGAGTCCATGCTCGCATCTGGAGAATCTGAGACTCTCTTAGAACTTATCACAGAGAAATATCAAGAAGCCTCCAAAGATGTCGACGTCGTCATCGTGGAAGGTCTTCAGGCATCCTCTCAAAATCAGTTCCTCAACTCGCTCAACCCACGGCTAGCCCGAGCATTAAATGCTGAAATCATCTTTGTGGTCTCAGCTAAAGGAGCTCCTATGGAAGAGGCAAAACAGCGTATTTGCCGCCGCTTAAACTCTGCAAAAGAAGCTTTTGACAACAAACAAGCCGAGCGGATTTTGGGGGTCATCGTGAACCAAAACAAACCCGCTAATGGTGACGTTGGTGAAACCTACGAATGCGCCAACCAGTGCCTTTCTGTGAAAAACGGAAAAATAAAACTCCTAGGAACAATCCCCTACGAGCCAAAACTCACTCAACTCCGCACTTCCGATCTGATCGCTCCGCTCAACGCCACAATCATCAACGAAGGTGAAATCAAGACGCGACGCGTCACCAACATCAGCATTTGCGCACGCACCATTGATAACGTCACCCACGTTTTTCAAGCTGGAGCTCTCGTGGTGACACCGGCCGACCGCTCGGACATCATCATGAGCACCTGTTATGCCGAACTTCTCGGCATTCCTATTGCTGGATTAGTCCTCACTGGCGACATCACGCCAACGGCTAAGATTTTAGAATTCTGCAAATCTGCCTTAAACTCAGGTCTTCCAATCATCACCACCAAAACATCATCGATAGAAACCGCTACTGCGCTTTCATCCATGAACCCTGAAATTCCACTCGATGACTCCGAAAGATTGGAGCTTCTCGTCGATCACGTTGCTCGCAACATCGATACTGAGTGGTTACGCAACTATCTGGAAACACCTAGCAAACTGCGCCTTTCACCGCCAGCATTCCGTCACCAGATTTCAAAACTGGCACGCAACAATCCAAAACGCATCGTTCTTCCAGAAGGTGAAGAACCACGCACGATTGAAGCTGCAGTTATTTGCGCAAATCGCGGAATCGCAATCCCTGTAATGCTTGGCAACCCTGAAACCATTCGGGAAAAAGCTAGCAATCTCGGACTCACTCTGCCCGAAAGCATTGAAATCCTTAACCCCGAAGACTATCGGGATCGTTACGTTGCTCCACTCATGGAGTTGCGCAAACACAAAGGTATGTCTGAAGATCAGGCGATCAGCGCACTCGAGGACGAAGTAATGCTCGGCACCATGATGCTTCAACAAGGCGATGTGGACGGTCTCGTTTCTGGAGCAATTCACTCCACAGCAGACACCATTCGCCCCGCTCTTCAGCTGATCAAAACAGCACCTGGAGTCAGCAGCGTTTCTTCTGTCTTTTTCATGTGTCTTCCCGACCAAGTGCTTGTTTACGGAGACTGCGCGATCAACCTCGATCCAAATGCAGAACAACTCGCCGACATCGCTATTCAGAGCGCTCACTCAGCGAAAGCCTTTGGAATCGAACCTCGTGTCGCGATGATTTCCTACTCCACCTTAGGTTCTGGATCTGGAGCCGATGTGGAAAAAGTCAAAGAAGCCACCGAACTTGTCAGAGCCAAAGATCCTAGCATTTTAGTAGATGGACCTCTCCAATACGATGCAGCATCCAATGCTGACATTGCGCGCACTAAAGCTCCCAACAGCAAGGTTGCAGGAGACGCCACCGTCTTCATCTTCCCTGACCTCAACACAGGAAACACCACTTACAAAGCGGTGCAACGCGCTGGAAACGTCATCTCCATGGGACCTGTCCTTCAAGGACTCAACAAACCGGTCAACGACCTTTCCCGTGGAGCATCAGTTGAAGACATCGTCTTCACCGTCGTCATCACCTGTGTGCAAGCACAGCAAGACGCAAAAAAGTAAGCTGACGCAACTAAACTCTACTTCACTCTCCGCGCACCCATCGGGTTTGCGCGGGGAGTTTTTCTTTTTACAGGCTTGTTAAAAAACGAAAAACTGAAAAACTCACCATCGCCTTATGTTTCCGCTGAAGAACTCACACCGCCCTCTCATCATACTCTTGCTTGCTACCCTCTTGGTATCCTGCACCAGCGAGCCGTATTTTAAACCGAGCCCCACTTACATTGCTTACAAAGAATCACCGTCATCGATTCTTAACCGAGGTTACATCACGGCGACTTCCAGACTGACGCTCATGCGGATGAAACGAGAGCACAAGTCCCAGCCAAGCACACTCAATGAACGAGTTGCCGTTGCCGAACTTGAAATCTCCCGAGCCAAAAACATCCTAGGTCACTCCAAGAAATCAGCCGTGAGCCATTACCTCAAGGCAGCAAAAATCCTCTGGCCTGTCGTTAAAAACACCACCCCATCTCCCAACAAAAAATTCAACGGCTATGGAAAACGACTCTTCATTGCTCATGAACTCTACACCCATGCTGTGGGACAAACAGCGCGTCACATCGCCAGTTCTCATCTCGTTCATCCCAAGCAAAAAACTCTAAATTTAGAAGGCGTCACACTCACATTAAACACCTCGTCACCAAACACAATCCACCCGTCTTACTTTGATCACATCAACCCGATGGACACTTACACCTACGCCAACGTAGGGCCTAAACACAAGGTCTCTGGCCTTGGCGCTGCCGCAAATGGACACCAGAACTGGACGCTTCAACGTAGTAAAAACAACCCGCTCATCCCTCCTTTCGGCATTGATATTCCCATCAATATCATCATCGACTACCCCCAAGCGAACCATCCCCGACTCACCATCACCAACCTGCTCAAAACAGACAGCACAACAATCACGGGGTCACCTCGCCAGTTAGCGGCTGACTACTCAGCCCCCGTCGCGGCCATGATGGATAGCCAATCTTCCATCTTGGGGCTCATGATTGCAATGCATCCTCAAAAATACAAAATAGAAAACAACAAAGAACATGGGCTTTTTGCCGTAGACGCCTTTGATCCCGATAAAATACCTGTCATTTTCATCCACGGTCTCATTTCTCAACCATCCACTTGGACTCATGCTACCAATTACCTTCTCCAAGATAAAACCATTCGAGAAAACTACCAATTTTACTATTACTTCTACCCCACAGGCATCACGCCTTTGATTACAGGAGCCAAACTTCGAAAAACCCTCCTCGAATTTTATGACAAATACGGAGACACCAGCCCCAAGCTCCAACACACGGTTCTCGTAGGTCACAGTATGGGAGGGCTTCTCTCCTCCATTCAAAGTCGTGTCTTCACGGAAAAACTCTGGAACTCCATCGTCAAAGACGAAAAAGTCCCAACCAAGGCTCCATCAAAAGAAGCGTTCAAGGACTACAGCGAAGAAAATACATTTAAACAGATCAAAATTCTATTCACCCCTCCCCAGCTCGAACCCATCGAACGCACAGTTTTCATCTGCACCCCTCACTTGGGGAGCGATGTCGCAAAAGGATGGGTTGGAGAAGTAGGCGCAGCCCTCATCAAACTCCCCTACAGTATGGCCAATTTACAATTTGGACGTTCGGTCAACAACCTCACAAACCTAGGAAGAGCCGTTTTCCTCAACTCAGGCCCACCCAACTCCGTCAACCGACTCAAACCCAACAACCCAGCACTCAAATTACTCAAAGCCCAACCATTTAGTCCACGCGTCACCTACCACACCATCCTAGGCGATCGCGGTAAAAAAGGTCCCATCGAAAAAAGCTCTGATGGCGTTGTGCCCTACTGGAGCGGACACATCGAAGGCGCGGCATCTGAAAAAATGGTCCCAACCAAACACGAAGCACTCGATGCTCCAGAAATCCACCAAGAGATATCCCGCATCCTACACCTTCACCTCAAAAGTATTCAAAAATAAAAACACACCCTGCGATGAACTCCACGAATAACGGTTCATTGCAAAAAAATCCTCCCGCCAACCTGTCTGGTAGCGGGAGGATTTTTATAAATTTCAATCAGCTAAAAAAGCTTAGTAACGGTAGTGGTCTGGCTTGTAAGGACCCTCCACTTTTACACCGATATAATCAGCTTGCTCTTTTGTGAGCTTGGTGAGCTTACAGCCAATTTTATCGAGGTGAAGCCGTGCAACTTCTTCATCGAGATATTTAGGCAACACCATCACCGTTCCCGCTTTGTAAGTATCCTTGTTTTTCCAAAGATCGATTTGCGCAAGCGTCTGGTTCGTGAAGCTATTGGACATCACAAAACTAGGGTGACCCGTTGCGCACCCCAAGTTTACAAGACGTCCTTCTGCCAGCATGTAAATGCTGTTGCCGTTAGGGAACGTGTATTTATCAACTTGAGGTTTGATGTTTAGATGTGAGACGCCTTCTGCTGAAGTAAGTTCAGCCATTTGAATTTCATTGTCGAAGTGACCGATATTACAAACGATGGCTTGGTCTTTCATCTTCTCCATGTGCTCAAAGCGGATGATGTTAAAGTTTCCGGTCGTGGTCACATAAATGTCCCCCCATCCCAATGTATCTTCAACGGTAAGCACGCGATAGCCTTCCATAGCGGCCTGAAGCGCACAAATGGGATCGACCTCAGTCACAACAACTTGCGCACCTTGGCTACGGAGCGCTTGGGCACATCCTTTACCCACATCACCGTAACCGCAAACCACGGCTACTTTTCCTGAAATCATCACGTCAGTTGCGCGCTTAATTCCATCAATGAGTGATTCACGACACCCGTAGAGGTTGTCAAATTTGGATTTTGTAACTGAGTCGTTAACGTTGATTGCTGGAACGAGAAGTTTACCTTCTCTAGCCATCTGATAGAGGCGGTGCACCCCAGTCGTGGTCTCTTCAGAAACACCTTTCCATTCTTTCAAGATTTCAGCAAAAATCCCAGGATTCTCCCCTGCAATTTTTTTCAAAAGAGCTTTAATGACTCCTTCTTCTTCGCTGGATGCGGGCTCATTAACCCAGTTGGATCCTTGCTCCATTTCATATCCTTTGTGAAGGAGTAAGGTTGCATCACCGCCATCGTCCACGATGAGCTCTGGTCCTTTATCGCCTGGGAATTTGAGAGCCTGCCACGTGCAGTCCCAAAATTCTTCGAGCGTTTCACCTTTCCAAGCAAACACGGGAACGCCTGCAGCAGCAATTGCAGCGGCAGCGTGATCCTGCGTTGAGAAAATATTACACGAAGCCCAACGAACATCGGCACCGAGCTCAACAAGCGTTTCGATTAACACAGCGGTCTGAATCGTCATGTGCAACGACCCCATAATGCGAACGCCTTGCAGTGGTTTTTCTGGGCCATATTTGGCGCGTGTCGCCATGAGACCAGGCATTTCGTGCTCGGCAATATCAAGTTCCTTCCGACCAAAGTCAGCAAGGGTGATGTCAGCGACTTTGTAGTCAGTGGCATCGTTAGATTTAGTAGTATTTGACATAATTAAAAAATTTTAGGGATTTTCAGCATCACTTACAGAGCCGCCTTAAGAGCCTCTACCATATTTACCTCTTCCCATGGCAAACCAGCATCTTCCCGACCAAAGTGACCGTAGTTTGTTGATTTGCGGTAAATAGGACGAAGCAAACCGAGCGTCTTAATAATATCGGCTGGATTAAAAGAGAATACTTCATTCACAGCCTTTTCAATGAGATGCTCGTCCACGGTTCCTGTGCCTCGGGTATCCACGTTAAGACTTACTGGACGAGGGTGCCCGATAGCGTAAGCAACTTGAAGTTCACACTCACGAGCCCATCCTGCGGCTACGATATTTTTAGCAACCCAACGGCACATATACGCTGCGGAGCGATCCACTTTCGATGGATCTTTTCCAGAAAAAGCACCGCCTCCATGACGGCCCATACCTCCGTAGGTATCCACAATAATTTTACGTCCCGTCAAACCACAATCGCCCTCAGGCCCTCCAATGACAAATTTGCCAGTTGGGTTGATCAATATCTCCGTTTCAGGTGTCAGCAATTCAGAGGGAAGGTATTTTTCAATCAACTCACTCTTCAAAAGCTCACGCACCTTTTCAGTTGAAATCTCTTTGGCGTGCATTGTTGAAACAACAATTGAAGTAAAACGGTGAGGTTTACCATCGACGTATTCCACGCTCACCTGCGTTTTAGAATCGGGACGCAACCACGTCAATTTACGGTCTTTCCGGAGATTGGTGAGCGCTTGTCCCAGTAAATGCGAGTAATGGATAGGAGCGGGCATATACGTTTCCGTATCATCCGTTGCATAACCAAACATGATTCCTTGGTCACCGGCACCTTGCTCATCGTGTCCTTTATTTTCAGCTTCTGCAGCGTCCACTCCGATTTTGATGTCGGGCGATTGCTGACCGAGCATATTGATAAGAAATGCGTTTTTCTCAAACTTACAGGTGTAGCTGTAATCTGTTCCCTCTGCGTAATCGGCATCGTATCCAATCTCTTCCAACACTTCTTTTACAAGCTTCCCATAGTCAAACTTAGCCGTTGTTGTGATTTCTCCTGCGAGCACCACCACGTTATCTTTCACCATCGTTTCACAAGCAACGCGACTTTGAGGATCCTGTTCCAAGCAGGCATCGAGAATAGCATCGGAAATGGTATCACAAACTTTGTCGGGATGACCTTCTGTGACAGATTCGGAGGAAAAAATAAATGAGCGTGACATAATATGGTTTTTGGTTTTTAGTGACTCCGTTGACTCGCATCAACAAATCTTGATACGTTTATTTAACACTCATTCTCATGCCGTCAATCCTGAAATCATTAAAACTTCTCTCGGATCCCACGCGGATACGCATTTTACTGCTCTTAGCCAATGAGTCTCTCAACGTCGCTGAGCTTCAGGAAATTTTAGGTATGGGACAGAGCCGTATTTCAACCCAGCTCTCCCAACTTCGGCAGGAAGGATTAGTCACCTGCTCGCGCTCTGGCAAAAACAATGTTTACGCCATGAGTGCTCCTGATTCTCTCATGCAGGTCGCTTATCAAGCTGCGCACGAAATCCCAGAGGTCAATGCCGATGCCCAAACGCTCCAGCACATTCTCCAAAAACGTCGCGACACCACTCGTGCTTACTTTGACGCCCTCGCTGGAAAATTTGGAAAAAGCTACGTCCCTGGCCGATCTTGGAAATCTCTAGCCGAAGCATTGCTTAAAATTCTCAACTACAACGTGGTTGCTGACCTTGGAGCTGGAGAAGGCACGCTCGCTCAACTCATGGCACCTCGCGCCGAAAAAGTAATCGCCATCGACAACTCACCAAAAATGGTAGAATTTGGTAAAAACTTGGCTAAAAAACATGGACTCAACAACCTCGAGTATCGGCTTGGCGATATCCAAACGCCACCTATCGAGGACGAAACCGTGAACCTCGCCATTTTTTCTCAAGCGCTTCACCACGCCGACCACCCCGAAAAAGCAATTGCCAGCGCCTATCGCATTTTAGCTCCTAAAGGGCGAATTATCGTGCTCGATCTCCTCCAGCACAGTTTTGAGCAAGCCCGCGAACTTTACTTCGACACATGGCTCGGTTTTTCTGAAATTGACCTCTACAACATGATGGC
>CAZOWD010000047.1:0-5753 GCA_964583225.1 uncultured Verrucomicrobiales bacterium
TTAGATCTCAAGCAATGTCAAAAATTGTCTTTGTGAGATAACTGCGCGTTTTTACCCGATGCCTTAAATTGAAGCCGTTGCGAGCTTGAGGTTGGGGTTGATGTCGTCGTGGAGACTGGAAGATTTTCCGAGAAGGTGGCTCTGGAGTGCGACAAATCCAATCATGGCGGCGTTGTCCGTAGAGAGCGAAGGCGGAGCGATGAGTAGTTTGTATCCGTGTTTGTCGCAGGCCGTTTGCATGGCTTGACGCAGAGTTTTGTTGCAGGAAACACCCCCAGAGAGCGAGATGGTGGTTTCGCCTGCTTGCTGGGCGGCGCGTATGGTTTTGGTGACGAGTATTTCTATGACTGCAGCTTGAAATGATGCGCAGAGGTCGGGGATGGCATCGGCTGGGGCGCGACCAGTTTTTGGATCGAGCTTTTCAAGTTGGTAAAGAACTGCAGTTTTTAGTCCCGAAAATGAGAAATCGAGTCCTTCTTTCATCATGGAGCGGGGGAATTGAAATGCGGTGGGCGATCCGTTGAGCGCTTGCTTTTCGATTTCGGGTCCGCCCGGATAAGGGAGTCCAAGCATTTTTCCAACTTTGTCGTAGGCCTCGCCTGCAGCGTCATCGCGGGTGCTTCCGAGCAGTGTGTAGTCGCCAAACCCTTTCATGTGAATGAGCAGGGTGTGTCCGCCGGAAACGATGAGCGCGAGGTTGGAGGTGAGTGTTTTTTCGTGAAGAAAGGGAGAGAGGAGGTGCCCTTCCATGTGATTGACCGAGATGAACGGTTTGCCCGTGGCGATGGCGAGCGCTTTGGCGGTTGTGTTGCCTACAAGTAATGAGGATGCTAGTCCAGGACCTGCGGTGGCTCCGAAGGCATCGATGTCATCGATGGTGAGTCCTGCATTTTTAAGAGCGATCTCGATGAGTGGGCGAAGGTTGAGTGAGTGGTTTCGGCTCGCTAGCTCGGGAACCACCCCGCCGAATTCGCGGTGGATATCGATTTGTGAAGAAATTTCAGAAGCTAAAACCTCAAGCGGGAGGTTGGATTCATTACCGTGATGGCGCAGGATCGCAACGGCAGTTTCATCGCAGCTAGATTCAATGGCGAGGACGGTGGTGGGCATGGAGGGAGTTTAGGGAGAGGTGTCGCAAGTAGCAAGTGGGGAGTTTGCTGGAGCGATTTTGCTCACGCGTGGTAGTTTGCTAGTTGAAACATCGCGTTACAAAAGCGTTATTGAATCGGGGCGGTGAGGTAGGAGGCTCGGGAAAGGATTTTGAACCAGTAGGGTTTGGATTCGAGTGATTCTTTGCTCATGAGGCGGGAGTTTTTGAAGTCATCTTCAAACATAACTTCAACGTCTTTGACAAAATCGGAGTCGAGCACGAGGGCGGTAACTTCAAAGTTGAGGCGGAAGGATCGGTTGTCAAAATTGGCAGTTCCTACACCCGCCATGGCATCGTCGACTAAAAATACTTTTTCATGTAAAAATCCTGGTTTGTAACGGTAAATTTCAATGCCCGAATCAATGAGGTCGCCAATAAATGCGAAGGCTGAATAATAAACGAGTTTGCTGTCGGGCTCATCAGGAATGAGGATTTTGACTTCAACGCCCCGGAGCGCGGCTAGGTGCAGGGCATCCATCACGGCGGAGTCGGGCACGAAATACGGGCTGGCGATCCAGATCCTTTTTTGGGCGGTGTGGATGGCTTGTTGATACATGAGACTGCAGGATTCTAAGCGATCGGCCGGCCCTGTTGGCAGAATGAGAACGCTGGCATTCGCTGACGGCGCAGGGGTTGGTATCCAGTTGAGTTCGATGTCTTCATCTTTTGCCCAGTGCCAGTCTTCGACAAAAGAAAGCTGAAGTTGGAGAACCGATGGACCCGTAAGTTTCATGTGGGTGTCTCGCCAATTTGGAAATTTGGGGTCGTTTCCGAGGTATTCATCACCAACGTTCAGACCACCAACCCAGCCCATTTTTCCGTCGACTACGACGATTTTTCGATGGTTTCGGAAATTGAGTTGGAATCGATTTCCACCGCCACGCGTTGAGTGAAAGGAGCTAACTTGTATGCCCGCATCCGTGAGTTCCGCGAGGTAGTTGTCGATGCCACGCGTTCCAATTTCATCGTAGAGGAAGTAAATTTTTACTCCCGATTTGGCTTTTTTGATGAGTTTTTCTTTCAGTTGCCGACCTATCGTATCATCGCGAACGATGTAAAACTGGACGAGGATGTAATCTTTTGCCTGATCGATTCCTTCAAAAATGCTGGAAAATGTTTGTTGTCCATTGATGAGGAGCTTGACTGCGTTGCTATTAAAAAAGGGGAGTTTGGAGAGTTTTTCTGCTGCTCGGAGCGAGCTGTGTTCAGATTGTTGCACGTAGGGGAAAACGTTGTTTTTGAGTTCGGTTTCCTCGGGAGCGTGGCTGGATTCGATCATTTGGCGCAGGGTGATATAGCCGTGGAATCGATCTCGACCAAAGACCCAGTAGGCGGGGACGGAGATAATAGGGACGGTGTTGAGCGACACAATCCACGCGATAGACCCTTGAGGCGTGCGGGTTCCCATGAGGGCGTGGAAGGATGTGAATACGCCTAATAGATGTGCGAGAAAAAAGAACATAGCGAAGCGTTTGTGTTTTTTTTGAACCCGTTTCTTTTTTGGAGCTTCCGTAGGTTGACTCTGAGATTCAGGTTCGGTTTCTGTTTCTTGAATGGGCATGGGGATTTGTTATTTTTTGATCCAGAAGGTCATTTGGGCAATGGCGTGCTGGAAGGTTCTGGAGGTTTTGCGCAGAATAAATGGAATGTCGGTTGGTGGGGCAAGTTCTTTAAAGTGAGGAGTGAGGATTTCTTGGAGTCCATCAAGGGTTGTTTTATTTTCCCCGTTGACCTTGATGCCTCCTAACCAGTGTTCTTTTTTGGTGCGTGATTCATCCCAATCGTAAGTGCTTGTTAGCACAAGAATACCGCCATTGTTGAGACGATTGTGAACGTCGCGCAAAAAGGAGGCTGGCTCGTAAAGGTGTTCGATGAGATTGCCCGCAAAAATGAGATCGTATCCTTGATAGATGGGTTTCAGGTTGGCGGCGTCCCCTTGGGTGAATTCGATCCGGTTTGCATGTTGATCCAGTTTGAGATCGCTTAAATGAACTTTTTTCAGTTGCTGGATATCGCCTTCATCCGTGATGAGGTAACGAAGCGATCCGTGTTCGACGAGGTTGAGGGCGTTGCGGATGAATCGGGTTGAAAAATCCACGGCGTCCACGTGTTCCGCGTATTGGGAGAGTTCGAAACTGCTTCGCCCCACAGCGCAACCGATGTCCAACACGCGGGAGAAGGTCGTTTTTCCTGTGGTTTTGATTAAGGTGTCGATGCAGGTTTTGGGGAAGTTGGGGATGCCAAAGTATTTTTCTCCATAATGAAACTCAAGATACGAGGCGATTTGCGGATCGGATTCGTAGGCGTTAAATTTCTGGCTCACGGGGGTGGAAGATTCCACATACCGGAACCCAGCGTGCTGGATAAAGTGACGGCGGAAAGCGTATCGGCTATCTTGGATGGATTCGTTGCCGGTGGAGATCCAGCTTCCTCCCTTGATTAGATTGTGGCGCCCATCGAATGTTGGCACGGAAAAGTCATCGTATGCGGGGTGGACGGCAAATCCATCAAACCCATCGATGGCGGTTTCTGTCCATTGCCAGACATTGCCTGTGACGTCGTAGAACTCGCGGTGTTTAAAGGTGTCTACGGGGCAGGACGATGCCCAGTGTTTGAGGTCAATGTTTGCCTCGCTGAGGACGCGTCCACCTCCATCATATTGCACCGCATGCTCGGAGAGCAGATACCACTCCGCTTCAGATGGGAGTCGGATCGAAGTGTTCTTTTTAGCGGAAAGCCAATTACAAAATGCTTTGGCTTCGAGTTGGTTGACATCGACAGGCCAGTTCCATGGCATATCGATTTCTTCGAAAAGCGTGCGGTATTTGAACTCGAATTTGTTTCCATCGTTGGATGAGATGGGAATCCAGAAGTGTGGGTGAGTTGCTTTTTTATACTGCACCCAACTCCATCCTTCATCGGTCCAAAACTCTTTTGTTTGGTAGCCCGCGTCTTGAATAAATTCAAGAAACTCGCGGTTGCTTACGAGATATTTACTGGCTTTGAAATCGGCAACTTCGGTTTGAAGTTTGCCGTATTCGTTATCCCACCCGTAAGTCGGAGCAGGGTGGCTTCGTCCTTGAGTGACGGTTTTTCCCGTAACGTTGAGTAGGCTGTTTTCCAGCGTATCAGATCCGTCGGTATCTGGGCAGTGGGGCCAGTTCGGGTGAGGTTTTACTGAGGTGATTGGAAGTTGGCGGATAAGCACCGAGGAAGTTTCCAAGTGGATCCGTTCGTGTTCAATGCCCATGAGGATGATCCAAAACGGATCTTCCCATTGGATGGGCAGGGTGAGCGGGAGGGTGTCGATGAGTTTGAGCACCAGAGCTTTTACTTCGTCGCGGTATGAGCGGACATCATTGACGCTGGGCCAATCGTAATGCGCTTCATTGAGGTCGTCCCATGACATTTCATCCACGCCAATAGCCATCATGGATTCCATGCTTGGGTTGATTCGGTGGTCGATTATTTTGGAGACGACGAGTTTGTTGACAAAAAAAGTAGCTGTGTGGCCGAAGTAAAAAATGAGCGGGTGGCGCAGTGGTTCGGGCCGTTCATAAAAAACGGAATCATCCGTGAGCCCTTCAAAAAGGTTTTCATAAACTTCCCAAGTGTTTAGAAAATAGCGCCGAATCTCTGCGCGCTTTGTTTCGGGGGTGTCAGAAGGGTTCGCGTGAGCGAGATCGATGATGGGTGTGAGTGCAATATGTTCGGCGGGAATCAAACTCATGGAGTATGATTTAAACTATCGTGCGAGGATTTGCGAGATATTAAAAGGTAATCTGCATTCCTGCGTGGCCGTGTTGGCAGGCGCCAGGGAATTCGTGGCTGAGTCGGCAAACTGCCTCGGCTCCCGTGCAGTGGCAGAATACCATTTGTTCGGGGGCGCGCTTGCGGAGTCCCTCAAATGTTTTTTGCATCCGATCCTCAGACGCCTGAAGGAGGTGAAGCCCTCCCATGAGGCAGCGTATTTTTTCAGGTCCTCCTCTGAGTTTTTCAATGTGCTCTAGGGTGTTGATTACGCCTGCATGGGCGCAGCCAAAGATGACAATGAGCCCTTGATCGGTTGGGATAAAAAGGGATTGGTCATCGAGCAATGGGTCGGGTTTGCTGAGATCGGTATCGAGGAAAAATGGACCGCCAACATCTTCGAAATCGTTGAGTCGAGGAATTTCTCCCGTGGCCCAGACGCCGGGGATGACCTCGTGAGGATCTGCTGATTGAACGACCTTGCGGGATTCGTTTTTAAACGATTCCTTTTCCATGTAAGGGATCGTGATTCGGCGGGCGGGGGAGTCTGCATGAGGCCCTCCAGAGAATTTTCTTTCGATCGCCCGCGTGTGCATGTGAAGCTCGGCGTTGGGAGCCTGCTTTAACATCCATTCGAGTCCGCCCACGTGGTCGTAGTGACCGTGGCTTAAAACAACGGCGTCGGCTTGGGATAGGTTGATGCCGAGTTTTTGGGCGTTGTGAGGCAGCGCCATTCCCTGCCCCGTATCGAAGAGCGCTTTATGAGAATCCGTTTCAATCCAAACTGAAAGCCCGTGCTCGCCGATGATTCCGAGCCCGCGGGCTGTGTTTTCGGCGAGTAGCGTGATTTTAA
>CAZOWD010000047.1:5853-13077 GCA_964583225.1 uncultured Verrucomicrobiales bacterium
GGGTTGAGATGGATTACAAAGGGGGCGCGATGAACTGGGCTTTTTCCAGAGCTAAGAAACATCCCAGAAAACGTTAGGAGTCACTTAACCCTTAACGTTTACTGGAAAAAAGGATTCGTTTTTAGCTTAGTTTAGAGCTTTGCTTGGGCAGCGGCCTTAAGCTCCTCGAGCTTATTGCGCTCAGGGGCGGCACCGCGAGCTTGGTCGGGGCGACCACCACCTTTACCTCCAGCGAGTGGGGCGAGTTCTTGGATGAGCTTGCCAGCCATGAGGCCGGATGCTTTAGCGTCATCGCCACAGAAGGCGCCGAGGTGAAGTTTTTCTCCATCGTCCACGATGAGGAAGGCTGCTCCAGTGAATTGCTTTTTCTTCAGCCCGTTCATGAGCTCTTGAAGCAAATTGGCAGATCCTTCAAAACTTTGAACGATGGAGCCGCCAGCTTCTAAAAGTTCGCTTAACGCAGCATCTGCCATTTTTGCCGCAATGTTCGCTTGGGCTTTTTTGAGGCGTTTTGAGGCATTTTGCACGGAGTTGCGAACGCCTTGGACGTGTTCGTAACCTTTCATAAATACCTCGTTTTGTTGCTTAAAGCTCCCTTTAGCCAGCAAGCCCGCCATGATGTGAGGGAAATCTGGATAAGTTTCTGGCTCTAGGCCAAGCTCGACAAGTTGATCGTTGAGAGCTTTTTCTTTTGCGCGTAATTCGTCGGCCTCAGCGGAATTTTTTTCGACTTCTTTGCGGATCCAGTCGAATGCCGCGATGTTACAAACCGCCTCGATTCGACGGATTCCAGAAGCGATAGCGCCTTCAGATTTAATTTTAAAGATCTGGAGATCCTTGGTGTTTTTGACGTGTGTTCCACCGCAAAGCTCCATGGAATAACCATTGAGTTTTCCTTCTTCGCCTCCGATTTGAACCACGCGAACGATGTCGCCGTATTTGTCTCCAAAAAATTGTTGGATGTCTTTGCGTCCCTTAATGTTGACGTGTTCGACTTCTGTCCAGAAAACGGGATCGGCAGCGGCGATGCAATCGTTCACCTTGAGTTCGATGGCGTCGAGTTGTTCGCGGGTGAGGGGGCCTGAGTTAAAGTCGAAACGTAAACGCGTCCGGCTCACCAGTGACCCTTGCTGTGCGATGTCCGTAGAAACGAGTTCGTGCAGAGCCCAGTGAAGAAGGTGCGTGGCGGTGTGGTGGGCTTCGATAGGACGGCGACGTTTTTCATCGATGGTAAGCGTCACTTTATCGCCCACGACCACGACGGCATCTAGAGGTAATGAATGAGCGCGAGCTAATCCTAACTGCTGGACTGCAGAAACAGGGTAGGAGATTCCATCGTCCACAAGCGTTCCTTGGTCACCCAGTTGTCCGCCCATTTCTACATAAAATGGTGTTTTGTCTGTGATGACGAGAAGTTCCTCAAGCTGGCTGTGCACCTCTAGGACGGTAGCTTCCACGGTGTCTGTTTCAAATCCGACAAACTCAGTTACGGCGTTGCTGGAAATATCCGCAGCGCGCACGAGCGCCTGAGTGCGAGCGTTTCTGCCTAACTCACGTTGTTTTTCCATGAGTTCTTCAAACTTTTTCATATCGACAGAGAGCCCGCGCTCCTCACAGAGCAGTTGGGTCAAGTCGATAGGGAATCCAAAGGTGTCGTAGAGTTTAAAAGCAAATGCTCCGCACACTTGACCTTCGGATTTGCAGATTTCTTGCTCAAACATCGCGAGTCCGCGGTCGAGCGTTTCGTTGAAGCTGGCTTCTTCGCGTTTGAGGTTTTCTTTGATGGCGTTTGCTCGCTCCTTGAGCTCAGGGAAAATGTGAGACATTTGCTCCACCAAGGTATCAACAAGCTCGGGCATGAAGGTGGTTTCACCCGTAAACCCAAGTGTGCGACCGTAACGAACGGCGCGGCGAAGGATGCGGCGTAAAACGTAGTTGCGTCCCGTGTTGCCCAACATAATCCCATCGGCGAGAGAGAATGAAAGTGTCCGAATGTGATCCGCAATCACACGGAATGCGATGGCCTCTTTCATTTCGGCTGAAATGCCAGATTTGTCTGCATCCACGGATGCCGGGTAAATATCAGCGTATTTTTTGCCACTCATGGATTCCAACTTTTTGATGATTGGCTGGAAAACATCGGTGGAGTAGTTGGTTGGGCTTTTGGAGAAATCTGTAAAGTTTTTCGTTCCTTGGATGATTGAGCAAGCACGCTCAAATCCCATTCCCGTATCGACGTGTTTGGATGGAAGGTCGCGGAATGAACCATCGGCCTCAGCGTTGTATTGAATAAACACGAGGTTCCAAATTTCAATACAGAGGTCGGAGTCCTTGTTGACCAATTTTCCTTCGGTATTTCCCTCGGGTGTGAGATCCACATGAAGCTCGGAGCAAGGACCGCAAGGTCCCGTCTCACCCATCATCCAGAAGTTGTCTTTGACGTTTCCGTTGACGATTTGTTTTTTGGGGTCGAGTCCTTTGGATTCAAAAAGCTTGGCCCAAATGTCGTAGGCCTCTTGGTCAAAATGACCTGGGTCGCCTTTCGATGGCATATAGACCGTGGCGTAAAGTCGCTCGGGCGGAAATCCCCAGCGCTCAACCACGAGTTCCCATGACCACTCGATGGCTTCTTTTTTAAAGTAATCGCCAAACGACCAGTTTCCCAACATCTCAAACATGGTGTGGTGGTAGCTGTCGTAACCGACATCCTCCAAGTCATTATGTTTTCCTCCGGCACGGATACATTTTTGTGTGTCTGCCGCGCGGGGAGGATCGTAGGGTGCTTTGTCCGTTCCCAAGAAATAGGGGACAAATTGGTTCATTCCCGCGTTTGTGAAAAGCAGTCCAGGGCTCTGAGGCATCAGGGAGGCTGATGGCACGATGGTGTGTTGTTTTTCTTTGAAAAAATCAAAGAAGCTCTGACGGATTTCGTTAGCGGTCATGGTTGTAATAATGGATTCAATTCAGTGGTGCACAGCGAAATGGAGCTATGCGGGAAAGGCTTTTTAAATAAAGGAAATCTGCGGATTGCGCAAGCCTCTAGCGTGCAACATCTAAGATCTCACCCCACAAGCGCGCTTCTTCGCTGTAAGAGAATAACGGAGCTCGCTCTTGGATCTGTTTTTTTAAGTTGAGGTAAAACGCCTGATCCTCCGCGCAACGCTGTAGGAGGTCCTTGAGAGCCCAAGCATCTCCGCTAGGAAAATACCCCGCGTAATCTGCGCCTAGCATACCCACATTTCCTGAAATCTGGCTAGCCACGACGGGGAGTCCCATGGAAATGGCTTCGCAAATGGCATTTGAGCCACCTTCTTGGGTGGAGCTATTGAGGAGAAGATCTGCCGATGCCATTTTCTGCATCAGTGCGTGGTGGGAAGTTTTTCCCATCCAGCGGAAGCAGGGAGTGGCTTGCTCCGCCAAGCGCATTTTCTGGGCGAGAGCGTCTTCGGAGTCGCCATAAAGCGAGATGGAAATGGGGGAGTTTTTAGGCAAAAGAGCGCAGGCATCGAGCACGACAGGAATGTTTTTTTCTGCCCGCACATTTCCCGCCATGATGACGTGAAAGGGGGAGTTGTCTGGCTTTTGTTTTAATTCATGCTTCAGCCCCTCGGGAAGGGCTACACTTGGGTAAATGATCTGGCATTTCTCCTGAAGATCAGCGGGGACGAGCGGGAGAGACCCCTCGTGCAAAAGCACCAAACGATCCGCAACCTGCATGGCCTCCCGAGTTCTCGAAGTTGGGTTTTCTATTTCGGGATGGTTGATGTCCGTCCCAGTCAGCACGATAATAATTTGGCTGTCTGGGCAGGCATCGCGAAACTCTTCCACTGCGCCAGCGCTGCGGCGAGCGTTGAGCGCAATGAAGGTGCGGGCTTCTGTTCCCCCATACCACTCCGTTTCCACCGCCACGCTGAATTTCTGCTCGAGAAGCATTTTTTCTAAGCGATCCGCGGAAGTGGAATTCCCCTGACTCTCTTGCCGAGGGTAGGGAGAGTGGATGAGAACGTCGATCATGTCGGCGGTGTTTTTTATTTTCTCGAGAGCGCGGGGATGCCACGCTGAAGAAGTTGGGCGTCAATAGCGTCGGTTGTTTTGGCGTCGAGGTAGATGGTTTTGGGGTAACCAGAATTAAACTCGATGGTGTGGAGTCCGTCGGCGCCGGGTGTTTGGAAGGCTTTGATGAGGCTTGCCATGTCGGCGATTTTTTGCCCGTTTACTTTATCGATGATGAGGTTGTTGAGTCGTTCGTATCCTGTGGTGGCTGGGGTGGGGATGGTGGCACTTAGGAAAACGAGTGTGTTGCGGTCTTTTTCGTAGTCCTCAGGTGAGGAGAGCGCGTCGAGAAGGTTAAGCGGTGCCGTGCTTTGCCAATTTTGTCCAAAAGCTCTCAAGTAGGTAGAGGTGAGTTCTTGGAAAATGAATCCGCCTTTGAGGAGGTAGTTTGGAGCTTTGTCAAAAGTCATGGAGGGGATGAGTTTTTTGCCAGCGCGTTGAAGTGTGACGGAGATGTTTTTTTCTTTTCCGTCGCGGAGCACCACGAGGTTGATTTTATCGCCCACTTTGCGCTCGCCTCGGACGAGGTGACTCCAGAAAACGCGTCCATAAGAAGGGTGGGTGTAGTAGCCTCGGCTTCCGATAGAGTGGTCGCCAATTTTAATGAGAACGTCACCTTTTTTTAAGCCGGCTTTATCTGCGGAGCTTTTTTTGAGGATGCGGGTGATGTAGAGACCGCCCACATTTTCGGGAAGTTTGAGCCATTTTCTGAAGCTGGGATCGACGGTGCTGCTGACCCCGATGCCGAGCGTTGGGACGCCCACAAAGTTGTTGTCTTTTGCATCTTCAAGGAAGGTTGAGATGATTTCGGGGGTGATGATGTCGATGATTTGGTCTTTGGAGTCGTAGCTAGAGAGGAGTCCTAGAAGTTTTCCATGTTGCACAACGGGTAGGGTGAAGCTGCTCGATGCGCTTTGCATGGACCCTTTGGCGGCGTAAGTTAGGAAAAAATGCCCTGGGGCGAAGGTTGAAATGACGTCGACGCCTAGGATGGTTGCATGGGTAACGAGAGGCATGCCGTTGTCTTCCAGCTGCCAAACATCAACCATATCTCCTATTTTTGCAGGGGTTCCTAAGGTTAATGGGTTGAGATTTTTAAAAAATCCATGGGTGTCGCCGTTGTCGGGAGCGAGGAGGGCGAGGTTGGTTTCGTAGTCGATGGCGATTACTTTGGCGGGAATGGTGCGTGTGCTATCGGCATTTTCCATTTCAATGTAAGTGGCGTTTGCTGCCATTTCAGCCGTGGTAAGCACGCGGTTTCCCTTGAGAAGAGCTCCAAGAGCTCGCCGTTTTTCAGGGGCTCTTTTATCCCAAGGTTGGATGGGGCTCCACGACTGGATGGTGGAGTTGATCCGAATGACGGAGGTGGTGACGGATTGGGCACTGGCGGGCATGATGGCTGTGAGGCCGATCAAGATGAGCGCGGAAAGAATAGATTTCATAGAAATGATGAGTGAGTTGGTGTCAAAAATGGGGGGAGGATGGACGTGAGTGATTAGTGGCTTTTAAGGTTGCGACTGATGTTGATTCCGTAATTGGTTTCGGTGCGTTTGCTTGCTTCTACGGCTTGATCGCCAGGGATGACGATGGGGCGGCCGATGCCTTCGCATTTAATCACAAAAAACTTAGGTGGCGTTTTGGGGTGCAGGAGTTTGTCCACTTGCTCCAGAGTTTTGATTTTTTCTCCGTTAATCGACTCGATCGCCGTGCCGATATGACCGCTGATGTGGGTGTTGACTGGGTCTGCTAGCACTCGAGTGAGAATGACAATGTCCTTGCGTTCTTTGAAGATTTCTTCATCGAGGTAATGCGCAAAAAGTCGACGGACGCGTGTGTTTGTAAAGTTGTGGGCGGCGTAGAGGTTGCGGTCGAGCGGTTGAAAAACAAGACCAGCAAAGGTGGTAAACCGAGGTTTTACTCCGTATTGCACCGCATACATGCGTGCGGGAGGGAAGGGTTTAAGCGTTACTGTTTTTTCGATGGGTTTGCCATCTCGGATGAGGTTGAGCGTGATGGTGTCTCCTGAGAACTTACGCTCGACAATTTCGTTTAAATTCACTTTTTCTCCATCGATTTGGATGTTTCCTGCTGCATCTACCGCGTTTCCGTTGATGGCGGTTAGTATGTCGTTGTCTTGAACAACTCCTCCGCAAGTGGCACCGGGAGTGACGTGAGCGATCAGGACGCCAGGATCCGTGGGTTTGAGGTTAAATTTCTTGCGCATGGCTGGGTTGAATAGCGCAAATTCACTGAGCCCAAGATCCACGTATTGATCGTAGGATCCGTCTTTGATGTCGGTGAGAAACCGCTTGATGACGGGAGTGGGGATCATGTAGCCGGTGTTGTCGGCGGAACGAAGCCCTTGGAAGGCAACTCCGACGACTTTGCCGTTTTGGAGCACTGGACCGCCGGAGTTTCCGGGGTTGATTGCTGCGTCAATTTGCACGATGAGGTGTTGGTCGGAGCGCGTGTGGCTGTAAGGCCTGAAATCAATGCGGGAAACCACCCCGCGTGTAACGGAAATTCGGTTGCCTCCTACGGGGTAGCCGATAACGCGCACTTGGCTTTCAAGTCTTGGAACCGAGCCGATTTGTAGTGGTGGCACGTTGAAAAATGGCGTGGCGTCCTCGACTTCGAGAAGCGCCAAGTCGCAGTCGTGGGCAATGTAAAGAATGCGCGCTGGGTGTTTGCGTGGAGATCCGTGAACGGTGATGAGAATCCGTCGCGCATTAGAAACAACGTGGGCGTTTGTGAGAAACTTATTGGGCGCGATGAGAAAGCCGGTTCCGATGCCTCCGCCAAAGTTTCCTGCTTTCCAAGGTTCGCGGTAGTTGGGGACTTGGGTGGCAACCTCGATGCGAACGATCGAGTTGTAAATGCTCTGAGGGGTTGCGTTTGCTTGTTGTGCCAGTAGTGGCACTTTGGGCGCTACTGATGGCGTTTTAACCGACGCCTGTGCGGGAAGCGTTGAGGAGGTGAGAAATGAAAGAGTCGCTGTAAGAGCGATGACAGCTAGGGAGTGGCTGGCAATGTTGCGCAAATTAAACATGCGGGGAAAATAAGCATATTTTATGGGAATGAAAGAGGGAATGTGAGAAAATATTTTGAGAATCTGTGAAGGTGTTACCAAATGCTTGCAATCTCAAAGCTCGGTGAGCATTTTTGCTTTGT
>CAZOWD010000048.1:0-12975 GCA_964583225.1 uncultured Verrucomicrobiales bacterium
GATGATCTTGGCTACGGAGATATTTACAATTTATTCCAACACACTCGCGACAACGGTGCGGGAGGAGGCACTGCTGGAGATGGCATTATCAACGGAAGCGAGAAACCGTTCATTTACACCCCCAACCTCGACCGCATGGCGGCCGAAGGCGCCAAACTTACCCGCCACTACACCTGCGCCCCAGTCTGCGCTCCAGCCCGAGGTTCTCTCATTCAAGGGCGCGACCAAGGACACTCAAACGTGCGCAATAACGCGTTTGATAAACCCGTCGCAGATAATCACACCATCGGCACCGTGATGCAAAAGGCTGGCTATTATACGGCCGTCGTTGGGAAATGGGGGATCGGAGGGAAAAATTCTGACCCCGATCCCGCAGGCGCGCCAAACAAACGTGGCTTCGACTACTTTTATGGCTACCTCCAGCACGATGATGGTCATCACCACTATCCAGCCACTTCAGATTCCATTATTCATGAGAATGCCACTGTCGTCTCCGACACCGATCCCGATCTTCACCTCGCCTACACGACGGACCTCTTTGCAGCCAAAGCAAAATCCATTATTATCGATCGAACCCAAAATCACCCAAACACGCCTTTTTTTGTTTATCTCGCATTTGATACTCCCCACACACCAAAAGAAGTTCCCGCTTATGCTTACCCTGCGGGTGCTGGACTCAATGGCGGGTTGACCTGGCCTCTGACCATCCCCGCTGGAGCCGCAGAAGACAGCTATTTTCATCCAGACTACGCTTCGATGACAGATGAAACCAATAAACGCCATGCTACGATGGTGCGCCGGATCGATACTGCCGTGGGAGATATTCTCCAAACCTTACGCGACCTAAATATCGACGACAACACGCTCGTGATCTTCACCTCAGATAATGGACCTCATGCCGCTTCATTGCAAGCCTATGGCGAGTTTGAAGGTATCAAACGCGACATGTGGGAAGGTGGCGTTCGCGAACCCACCTTTGCTTGGTGGCCAACTAAAATAGGTGACAATAACCAAGCGACTCCAGCCTTAAACTCGATCCGCCCTTCATCGTTCTCTGACTGGATGCCCACGCTCGTTGATGCCGCTAATGTGACACCACCAGCTTGGACAAGTGGAGTTTCTCTTTTGCCAGAACTCACAGGCACGGGAGCGCAGCAGGATAAGGGATACCTCTATTTTGAATACAAAGTGGGAACCTCCACACCCAACTACTTCACCAACCACGGTGGTGCCAAGCGTGGTGAAATGCAGATTATCTATCTCGATGACACCGATGACAATGGGAACATCGTCCGTTACAAAGGTATCCGTACAAACATTCAAAGCCACGCTGACGATTTTAAAATTTACAATGTTGATATCGATCTCAAAGAAGCGAATGACCTCGCTCCTAGCAAGCCTGCTTTACAACAAAGGATGAAAGACAAGGTGCTACAAGTGCGCATCGATGGCGATTACACACGCCCGTATTCCTCAGAACTCATCCCAGCAGTCTCAACACCAACGATCCATGGACTTGATTACAAAGCCTTCACAGGCGCTTGGGCTTGGGTTCCTGAAACAAACTACCTCACTCCTGTTGCGAGCGGTAATGCAAACAACTTCGACCTCAGTAAACGCACTCAGGATAACAACATCGCTCTCGAGTTTAAAGGATACATCAAAGTAGCAACAGACGGCGTCTACACCTTCCAGATGACTACAGATAGCAGCGTGGCTACCAATACCTCTGGCGGCATGCTCTGGATCCACGATGCCAATATCCTCGATGATGATTTTCACCACGATGGGACATCGAAATCTGCCACGGTAAAACTCGCCGCCGGCCTTCACCCCATCAGGGTAATCTACAAACACGCAACTGGAAACCACGATCTCAAACTCCAGTATTCAGGTCCTGGTATTGCTCTACAAGACGTGCCCGACGCCGTTCTTTATCGCGACGGAACCCCACCGCCTGAACCCGTGGCCAACCCCGACCATGCTAGCACTTCAGGGACTACGCAAGTATCCATCCCAGTACTCGCCAACGATAGCGATGATGGCGCGCCTTCACCGCTAAGCATTCAAGCTGTAAGCAATCCTTCTTTTGGAACGGCTATCATCAGTGGCACAGACATTCTCTACACCGCCGATGCTGGAAAATACGGAACCGATCAATTTACCTACACCATCACCGATGGACAATTCACTGCCACCGCCACAGTAACAGTCAACATCACTGTGCCGTCTTCAGATCTCTGGGTTCCTCTCAATGAAACTAGCGGTAACACAGTAGCGGAAGCAGGCGGCAGAATTGCGGGAACTCTCTCAGGCTTCGCCGACAGCGAATCCGCCCATATTCCAGGAAAACATGGGTATGCCCTCACCTTTGACGGGGTAGACGATCAGGTTGAACTTTCGGAAGTCACACCGCCCACTGGAAATGCCCCACGGACGATTGCGGCATGGATTCGCGTCTCAGCGACTTCAGACGTAGAAAATCAGATCATTCTTGGATACGGAACAAACTCTAACGGAAAACGTTTTAGTTTCCGCCTAGAAGGTTCCACCACTCAAAAACTCCGACTCGAAGTCGGGGGTGGCAACATCGTTGGCTCAACGGTTATCAATGACGGACAATGGCACCACGTCGCCTGTGTCGTGGATGATTTCGATGGAGACGGCACAACTAACGTCAATGAAACCAAGCTCTACGTCGATGGCGTCTTGGAACCCGTCAGCGGTTCAAGTTCGGAAGCTATCGATACCGATGCCTCAAATATCCCTGTCATTGGCGGATCTGCTCATTCCACTAGTTACAACTTCAAAGGAGATATCGATGAGGTTTACATCTATTCTAGCGCCAAATCAGCCGCGGACATAGAAAACTTGGCCTCAGCCACCGATCAAACTTCAGCAAGTTGGCTCTACCGGCATTTTGGTGATTCTGCCCCTGCATGGACCGACGATTCCGACGGTGATGGCTACAACCTTCTCGCCGAATACAGCTTTGGAGGAAATCCTCACATATCCGATGGCAATGCCCTTACCCCGAGCGCAATGTACAATCAAGACAGCAATAAACTCGAAGTCACCTTCAACCGACGTAAAACAGGCACCCACACGCTGACCTACACGGTCCAAGTCTCAAGCGATCTCAAAACTTGGGATCTCCCATCAACAGAAATCAGCGTAATCCCCCATCCGACACTAGGAGAAGAATTTGAAAGAGTCACTGTGGAATCTGAAGCTTTAGACTCAAATACCCCACACCAATTTATTCGAATCCGAGCTGATTGGTAAATCTCATTTTATGGTGCGTGGACGGACGTCCCCGTCCACGCATTCTTTCATTTCATGTGCTAACGTCGCATCCTACAGGCCACCAAATGACCTCGTTCTCGAGACGATCTACCCGTTTTCGCTGATATTTCCAACCTCACCCCAAAAGAGGCTTGAATCTTAGTCGATGTCCAGACAGTTTCTCCCGCATGAGCACTGAGCACATGAACGTCCGCCAGATCGCAGACTTGGCACGAATCGACCTCACCGATGAGGAATGCAACACTTTCCAAGGGCAACTCGACGCCATTCTCGGCTACATCGAAACTCTCAAAAGCGTAGACATCGAAGGGATTGAGCCCACCGCTCACGCCACCCCCGTTTACGATCGACTCCGCGAGGACTGCTCCCGCCCAGGCTTGGAACAAGCAGACCTTCTCCGCAATGCGCCCGACAAAGCGCTCGGCCAAATCCGCATGCCCAAAGTGGTCGACGCATAAACGAGCCTCATCTCACCCCAATCACCTTTTCACTTTTTACTCCTTCCCATGTCTCTTTCCACAGAAAGCATCAGTAGCCTTCGGGCCAAACTCACCAGCGGCGACATTCAGCCCAGTGACATTCTCGACTCCCTAGCCGAATCCATCGAAGCCAAAAATGGCGACATCGGCGCGTATCTTTCCTACGATCTCGAAACCGCCAAGGCTGAGGCCAACGCCGCCGATCTCTCTCTTCCGCTGGGAGGCATTCCCATCGCGATCAAAGACAACATCAACGTCAAAGGTCAGCCCTGCACCTGCGCTTCTAAGTTTCTCGATGGAGCTTACGAATCCCCCTACGACGCTACCGTTATCAACAAACTCCGCCAAGCTGGAGCCATCCCATTTGGCCGTGCAAACATGGACGAATTTGCCATGGGATCCACCACAGAAAGCTCAGCTCTCGGAAAAACAACCAACCCGCACGACACAGCACGCACGCCCGGTGGCTCATCCGGCGGATCTGCGGCAGCAGTAGCCTCCCACACCGCTATCGCGGCTCTCGGATCAGACACCGGTGGCTCCATCCGCCAACCCGCTAACTACTGTGGCGTGGTAGGACTCAAACCCTCTTACGGTCGCGTTTCTCGCTACGGACTTGTCGCATTTGCCTCATCGCTCGACCAGATTGGTCCCATCACCCATACCGTGGAAGATGCAGCGCTCATGCTCAACGCCATTTCTGGCTATGACATCCAAGACGCCACCTGTCTCGACCAAGAAGTGCCCGATTTCACCCAAGGGCTCGATGCTGGAGTTAAGGGAATGAAACTCGGTCTTCCAAAAGAATACTTTGGCGAAGGAATTGACCCAGCGGTGCGAGCCACCGTTGAACAATCCATAGCCAAACTCGAAAAAGAAGGGGCTGAGATTGTAGAAATCTCCCTACCTCACACGGAATACGCCGTAGCCACTTACTACATCATCGCCCCGGCCGAGGCATCATCCAACCTTTCTCGCTTCGATGGCGTCCGCTACGGCAACCGAGTCGAAAAACCTGAAGACGTGCTCGACGTTTACCGTCGTAGCCGCGAACAAGGGTTTGGTCCCGAAGTCAAACGCCGCATCATCTTAGGCACCTACGTGCTATCCTCAGGCTACTACGACGCTTATTACAACCGCGCACAAAAAGTCCGGACTCTCATTCGTCAGGATTTCCAAAATGCCTACCAAAACGTCGATGCCATCCTCTCACCCGTCACACCGACGGCAGCGCCACTTCTAGGCGCCGACAAAGATGATCCGCTTCAGCAATACCTCGCAGATATTTACACGATCTCAGCCAACCTTTCTGGAATGTGTGGCATCAGCGTGCCCTGCGGAAACATCACTTCGGACACGGGCACTCAACTTCCTGTTGGCCTCCAAATTTTAGGCCCTCACATGAAAGAAGAAAACATTCTCAGAGTCGCCCGAGCCACAGAACTTCAAGCCTAAACACTTCTTAAAAAGCCCTAAACACCCACAAAAGAAATAATTTCACGAAAAAACAGTTGCAATAACCCGCTGAACAAGCTAGTTCTCCGCCCCGCGCGTTGCCAATCGGCGATAACGACACCGTGAAAGAATAACCATTCACATCTCATTTAACTTTTTCCCAACTCTACGCAGCCATGAACATTATCGATAAAATCGAAGCAGAACAAATCAAAGACGTCGCAGACTTTAACGTCGGTGACACCCTCAAAGTCCACACCCGCGTGGTAGAAGGCGGCAAAGAGCGTATCCAGATTTTTGCAGGTCTCTGCATTGGCAAAAAAGGAAGCGGCATCAACGCTTCTTACACCGTGCGTAAAATCTCATCTGGTGAAGGTGTTGAGCGTGTATTCCCACTCCACACACCACGCGTTGCTAAGATCGAAGTAACTCGCCGCGGAAAAGTCCGTCGCGCTAAGCTTAACTACCTCCGCGATCGCGTTGGTAAGCGTGCCCTCTACGTCAAACCTGCCGACCAGGACTAATTTTAATTTTAGAGAAGAGGCGGAACTTTTCTTAGAAAAACACCTGCTAAATCTCATATTTTTCCAAAGCCTCCTCTTGCAGGGGGCTTTTTTTATGCTCTCTTTCCTCATCACATTTTCAATTTCCCATGCGTATTCCCATTCCAGCCGTTATCGCAGCCAGCATCATCACCGTTGTGGCCGCCCTCTATTTCACCACATGCAATAAAAATTTCCCCTCTGAGCCATCTCAAGAGAAAATTAAAGAGGTTCAACAAGAATGGAAACAAACCAACACCCCTCAAGCACTCGCCCAAGAAAAAGAAGAAGCCAAACTAAAAGAGCAACAAGCCAAAATAGCTCAGGCAAAAAAAGCAAACACTCCACCTGCCCCTCCCCGCATTCCGCTCGGAGATCTCGGCAAATCACCTCAACTTTCTGAATACGGATCCTTCAAAAATCTTGGAACCCAATCCATGATTCAGCTTGCTCAAACACTACAGAAAAAAGGAGCGCAACAACGCGCCCTCCTCGCATGGGAGCGGGTTCTCGACACCACAACTCCCAACGAAAACGAGGTTAAACAGGCAGGAAAAGCCATCCAATCTCTCAAAACCCAAATTTCGCCTTGGAACCCCGACCCAAACTCGGACATCTCAGTCATCCTTCACGCGGAAACGGGAGCCACAAACAAGACGGCGCTCAATCAAGCACTCAAAGAAACTGCCGACCTTATCAATGAAGCATCTGGTTACATCATTCAGGTTAAAACGCAACTCAACATCACTCCAAGAAAAATCAAAACACCTCGCGCTCCTGTTGCCATTTGGTTTTCTCGCCCATCGCACAAAAAGTCAGATAAACCAGCAGAAACGCCCCCGCTTTCCTTTATGGCGGATCCCAGCCAAGAAACCATGCTCGCCAACCAGTTCCAGGCCGCCGTCTACGCGCTACTCAGCAACCATCTAGCCAAACACACCAATTACTCAAAACTCCCTGAATACCCCGCTGGAGTAACCCCCGAGGAACTTCTCAAGTTTTATGTCACCCGACTCATGTGGCGAGAATTCAGCAACACTTTGAAATAAACCTATAATCCGCAATAGGTCATCAAAACGAAGCTCTCTCATGAGCCAACGGCACAACTCCATACCAGCACAAGAGTATTCAAGCAGACACAAAAAATCCCCAAGGCCGAGCCGAACTCTTGCCTGGGGATGATATATGGGTTGTTATGAATTGTGCCGTTGGCGCAAAGATGGATTTTAGGAGTAAGACGACTCAACACGCTGAGCCACGTCACGGTAACCGTAATCCACTTCGTAGATCTGCTTGAAGCTGTCCAAGGCGGCTTCTTTGTCACCCATCTCTTCATGGATGAGTCCTTTTTCGTAAAGAATTTCCTTTTTCGTGCTATCCATACCCACAAGATCCTCCAAAGCATCTGAAAGCTGCTTAATAGCCAAGTCATGCATTCCCTTTGCCTTAAACGTGCGACCCAGCAAAAGAAGCACCTTGGTCCGAATGTGTGGGTTGCGTGTTGCCTGCTGAAGGTGCGGAATCGCCGCGCTGTGTTCTCCAGCCTTATACAAAGCCAAGCCTAACTCGTAGCGGAGTTTCGGATCTGTTGGGTTTCGGTCCACGCGCTCTTGAGCCTCGCGAACCATCTCCTCTGTGCGTTCCGCCAACACGGCCTCATACTGTTCGCGCAGTTCCGCATTATCAGGATCCGCTTCACAAGCTTCTCTAAGAGTCTTGAGAGTATACTCCGCTGCTTTATCTTTCATGTAAGCCGCTTTATTTTGCAAAGCGACGTCCCCTTGACTTAAATCATAGGCATATTGGAAAAAGGAGTAGGCGTTCGGCCAATCTTCCAATTGTTCATACAAATTGGCGATCTGCTTCACGAGTGATAAATTTTGATTATCATTTGCATATTCTGCTGAAAGCTTCGCCAACCTCTCCATCATTTGATCTTTGGTCATCGCTGCCCGGTTTGCAGCTTCTAGCTCAGCAGTCGCATCTTTATCTTTCATGAGGTCACGAACACTCGTCGCTTCCTCCCAATTTTGCTTCTTCATCGAAGCCTGCGCAGTTGCATCTTTACTTGCTTTAACCGCCTCCGTATCCGCTGGATTCCGTTTTACAATATCATTGTAAACTTCAGCAGCGCGAGCAGGGTCATCATTAGCCAAATAATATTCCGCCAATTTATGAAGCAACTTCGTATTTTCAGGAGCACCACTACGAATCGTCTCCAAGGCAAACGCTGCCGTCTCTTGCAGATTAAGGCTAGACGCTATATCAAACAACAAATCATTCGCTCCTGGATCAAACGGGTCTTTTGCCAGTTCTTCCTCCAAGGCCATCATGGCGCCAGCGGGATCTTTTTTAGCGGAACTCTGAATCTTCATCAAAGAAATCCCGCCTCCACCGAACAAGCCCTTTCTCTTTTTCTTTCCACCGATTTCTGCTGATGCGCTCTGACGCGCCAAGCGTCGGGCATCCACAAAGCCAGGAACAGATTTTAGCACAGCGTGACACAGCTTAACTGCATAGTTATAGTTTTGTTGCTCATACGCGCTTTGAGCCTTAAGCCAAAGAGATCTGACGTCTGCAGGAAGCTGAGATTCCTGCATTTCTGTAATTTCATTCAATGTATCTGTCATGGTTAGTCGTTCGTTAAATTCGGCAAGTTCGCAGCTTTATCAAAAGCACTCTTGAACGCCTTGCATCATGTCCAAATGAGACGCCTTGGCAAGCACGCTTCCCATACTTTTTTCATACAAACGTCCAAGCCTGAAAATCGAATATCGCTCAAGACGGGCAGTTTTTCTTTGCCCCATCTAAGAATGTGGGACGCGATCGACACTCTCTATCCCATACCAGTCATTTGCCAAAATCTTCAACAATTCTAACTTCGACTTTTTCTTATCACCAACCAGCTTATGAACTTTCATTCTAACGCGAACTCGATGGTATCCTTTAGGGTCAAAATTCGATAAACTTAACCCGTGCGCGTCTTTCCTAGCGCCTTGCTCCTCCTGTTCTTTATTTTTTTTCAAAATCGCCTTAATTTGGCGTCCTAAATCGCTATCAATCGCCACACTTACAGGCTCCGATGCCACACCGTGAAACGCACCTTTCACAAACATATCTGGTTTATAAAACTCAAGCGTGATCTCTTTTTGCTCAAGATCATCACGTGTATCACGCACGCGCATGTAGAGACGAAACTCTCCGATTTCTCCATCTCTTGCAGCGGGGAAAAGAGCCCATGAGCGGTCGTCATACCGCACCAAAGCCTCCCAATCTATTTTCCAGCCTTCGTTTCCTTTTACAAAAATAGTCTCCCACAATTCATCTTTGTCATTTAAAAACAACACCCCCAGCGTTTCAGATTTAAAACCACTCAACAAATCGGCGCGCACTGGCTTAAAGCGATCATCTCGATGAGAAAAGTCAAGAGCAGCGCGGTAGTAACGGTTCATGGTTCCCGCAAGCTGAATACCACGATCAACAAACTGAGACTTAGCGCTGGCCGAATCAGCTTTGAAAAAGCTCCTCATTACCCCCTCGCAAATAGGCAAAACTTCTTGAATAGCTTTGTTGGTCTCTTCATTTTTCACCTCCAATTCACGCTCTTGCTCCTTATTTTTGTTGGCTACCTCCGATTCGACCTCCTCTCCAGAAGGTTTAAAATAAAACGCCAACCCCGCTAACAAAACAAGCCAACCCACGACAACTAAAACGCCTTTTGAGCTCTTTTTTTTCGACCTCTTTTTACGTCTAACGTGCTCATGATTTCCTTTCCTAAAACTTGAAGGCTCAACCCGAACACCAGCCCGCACCTCATCGTTGTGGAGTTCTCGTGCCTTCCCATGGTATTTTTCTAACTTTCTCCGAAACAATGCGGGTTCATCGCCAGCTTCTGAAACGGAATCCCCCACGAGTAACGCGCCACAACTCACACATTTTTGCTTTCCAGGCTCTTTCACTTCGGCCTCAAAAAGCGCACCACATTCACGACAGTGGTAATACCCTTTAGTTAACTTATCCATGATTTCTTTTTTAGTTGCTCATTCCATCAAGGCTCCGGCGTCACCCACTCTGGATACTCCATTTTCACCAATTCCACCTGCGACGGCAACGCGTCTTTTTGATTCACTCGGATACGAACCGTCACGCATACGTCCCTTTTTAGCGATTCAACAAAATACCCATAACTCAACAACTTTCTTAACTTGAGGTCGAGCTCTGATCCTCTAGGCGCATACCCCCAAACGTTCTGCATTTTATCAGAAGATAGTAACATAAACGCCGAGTATCTCTCATCGTCATAAACCCCAGCATAATACTGCTCTTTTTTACGGATCAAACAGCGAAGCAACACGGAATCGGTATAAACCGCTTTCGGCAAATCAGATTCTGCTGACGCGGATGCACCTGACCGACGTTTTTCCCCAGCTTTTCTCAAAGCATCCAACGACACCTCACTCCACGCCGTCGTGGCTTCCCAATCCAATTTCAACGTATCACCTTCCCGAGTAAAATACGCCCTAAACGGCATATAATTTTTGTCGCGTCCCTTAAAAATCAAATACGCCGTTTTTTCAGTATGCTCAATATTCCACGTTTGCGGGTCGTTCTCTGAAAGCAGCGGTGAAATCGGAACGGGCCAACCGTCCACTAACTTTAAATACCGTTCTGGGTTCCGCACCCATTGGCTCCGCGCCTCTTTAGTTGAAGCTGCCATATACCCTTTCAAAACAGTTAACGCTTGCTCTGCAAGCTCCCCAGAATGCGCTCTGAACCATTTTTCAGAAGAGTTCTCCTCTTCCGTTTTTGTTTTTTCACCTTTCTCAACTGGCGTTGATCCACTCACCACCTCGGTCTTTTGAATTTTCTCCTCTCCATCTCCCGATAAAAACCTCAAGCCTAACAACACCGCCACGAGAGCAAGCACAATCACTCCACCCATCACCCAGACTCGCCCACCGCCCTGAGAGGTCGATTCCCTAGGCTGCCCCCATTGACTTTCCCGCAACTCATCCTCACTCAACGATTCTCCTTGAGGTTCAGAAAACGACGAAGCGAAATCTTCTCGATCTTTTTTAGGTAGCTTTTCTTGAGTCGAACGCTCGGTCCCTACGGGTTCTAGCTGAACGTTCTTCCTTTCCGGTGAAGGATTTGATGATAGCTTAGGTGAAGTTTTAGGCAAAGGTTCTAATTTAACGACATCAACTTTCTTTGCCTCAACTCTCGAATCTCCGCTCGAACTCCCACTTGGCTCAACGCTCGACTTCCCGCTCAAATTACCGCTTGGCTCAAAGCGTTTAGGCCGTGATCGGTTCGGCTTCAGCACCACCAATTTCGGGATCTCTTCTTGCTGGTTGTTTTTCTCCTCACGCTTGCTCATTTTGTAAAAGAAAAACAACGCATTTCACGGCATCTTGCAAGCCAACCTTTCAAGCAATTGCATTTCTTCGGATAAAAGCGGTCACGCGCCCTTATCCCCTCAGCGTTTATCGGAAGCTCCTCGATGGAACGGTTGATGCTTTTTCCGTTTATCCGGACAACATTGACGATGCCCGCGTTGGCAACGAGTCGCCCAAGCCTGACGCACCTCCTTCGCGGATACAGAGCCATCCTTTTTTAAATCTATTTTTTGAAACAGCTTTTTCCGACGCTCTTCAGGGATTCTTGCGACCCATGGGATTTGAGAAAATTCCTCAAAAGAAAGTCCTCCGCTCTGATCCAAATCATATTTTTTAAATTGAATCGCAAAAGATCCGCGATGCTTCCCTCCTGTCAGCTCATTTTTAGACAATTTACCATCTTTATCTAAATCCAAATAATTAAACAACTTTCGCTTTTTAACCTCGTTCAACCTCTCCAATCTCGGTGATTTTGAAAACTCTTCAAAACTCAAAAAACCATCTTTATCCTCATCAAACTTACGCAACGGATGCCGTCCTCCAGGACCTCGACCTTCTGGCCCGCGACCACCACTAGCGCATGGCCCGCCACAACGCTCTGCCGACTTTCCTTGTTTCCCCGAAGCCTCCTTCGCCATACCATCTAGGCTCAGCAATGCCAAAAACACCCACAAACTCGTCAGCCACACCAGCGTTCTGGGCATTCTCGGAAAAGCAATCAATCTCATCAAGGTCATCGTTTTTTAGCTTAAAGTTTAAATTTTTAAAATCAACGGGGAAATGAACATCTCCCTTACAGCGGATTACCTTTTCAACCCCACAGATCCTTCGGAGTTGTGACAGTTTGTATTTTTTTATTTTCTTTCTCAGCAAATTACGAGATAGGCTCCCGCAGCGATGCATATCCAAGATATCTTAAAGGCCAACACCCCATCACTCTCTTTTGAATTTTTTCCTCCAAAAAGCGAACAGGCTTGGGAAAAACTCTACGAAGTCATTCGGGATCTAGCCCCATACTCTCCCTCTTTTGTTAGTGTGACCTATGGAGCCGGTGGATCGACTCGCGAACTCACTCATGATTTGGTCATCAAAATCAAAGAAACCACCGACATCCCCCCCATCCCTCACCTAACTTGCGTTTCTCACACAAAAGAAGAAATTACGGATACGCTCAAACGCTATGCGGAAGTAGGAATCGGAAACCTCCTAGCTCTTCGAGGCGACCCCCCAGCAGACCAACCCAACTACGACCGAAACGCTGACGACTTTCAACACGCGATCGATCTCGTCAAACACATCCGAGAGTTTAACGAATCTGGTCAACACCCCGACCCGCGCGGATTTGGCATCGGTGTAGCCGCCTTCCCAGAAGGACATCCCGACACCCCCAACCGCTTGTTGGAAATGGACTATCTCAAAGCGAAAGTTGATGCTGGAGCCGACTACATCTGCACCCAACTCTTTTTTGACAACCACGACTTTTTTGACTTCCGAGACCGCTGCGCACTCGCGGGGATCAACGTCCCTATCATTGCTGGAATCATGCCCATCACCTCAACGAAGGGAATCCGCCGCATGGCAGAACTCGCAGCAGGAGCGCATTTCCCGGCACGCTTACTCAAGGCTCTCAAACGCGCTGGCGACAACCCCAAAGCCGTGCAGCACGTCGGCATTCAACACGCCGCCGAACAATGCGCAGGCTTACTCGATGCCGATGTCGATGGCATCCACTTCTACACGCTAAACCAAAGTCACGCGACAAGGAAAGTTTACGAATCCCTCGGGCTTCACTAA
>CAZOWD010000049.1:0-12913 GCA_964583225.1 uncultured Verrucomicrobiales bacterium
AGAAGATGTATAAGAAAGATAAAGAGGCGTTAAGTCGCATTTTTAAACTTTCAATAGCATTCAAGAGTTTAGATCAAAACGCACGAACATATGGGCAAGTCATTTTCAGCAGTTTACTGAATCTAGCTGAGTCAATGGGAATCGAAGAATACTCTAAAATTGTCGCAACTCAATCTCCTGAAGTAAAACAACGCATCAGAGATTTCCTTTATTATTCTATGACTAAAGTTCCGAAAAAGGATCGCAAGCAAGTTGAGAAAGAAGTCCGATCAGATTTTCCAATATTGTTCCCTGCGGATTATGAGTTTGGCAAGAATGACCCCATATTCAAAGAAGAACGCTAACAAGAGTCAGTCTGGATCATGAGGTTCAACGATAACCCATCGGGGCGAGCGTTGCCCTTGCCCGAGGCTCGTATGGATTGTGCTTTCAGCACAAGAACAGCATTCCAGATGCCTTGGCTGAGAGCCATCTCTCCGAATCCAGTTTAAGGCACATGCTAATTTAAAGGATCGACACTCAAAAAAATACCACCTAGATATCAATACATAAAAAGAAGAAACCCTCAACAGCTAAACTCTTCTTAAGAAGTAAGCCATCAGGTATACCTGAGAGAAAAATCAACCAATAAAACAGCAACAGAAAAGAAACGAATCATGACTCCAGGCTCAACTATAATCCGTGAGTGTTCAGCATGCAAGAAACCCATCTCACAGCGCACGATCAGATCAGGTAATACCTTCGGAGCTCGCTTCTGGACTGATGGTAAGAGAGAGGCGCCCATGCTTCCTAATCAATCTCGGCTCGTCAAATGCCCACACTGTGGCTCCCTCATCTGGATCGATGAACAGACGAAGATCGGAGAAACCGAACCATGGGGTTCTGATGCTGAAGAAAGAGACAGATTTCCTGATGCTCGGTCTGCATCGACACCGACTCCACAAGAATATGCTACTTTCCTTAAGAAAAGCGTGTGTGATAAACAAAAAGAACGTTACGTGCGACTCCGTATATGGTGGGCTGGCAACGATTCTCGACGTAAATCAGACCAGACAACACCGCTCGATTCGTTCGAGGTCGAGAATCTACACGCTTTCGTTACATTGCTTGATGATTCCGACGATAACGACCGACTCATGAAAGCCGAAGCTCTTCGGGAGCTTGGCCAGTTCGAAGACGCGGAAAAACTTCTTTCGACTACATTTGAAGACGGATTGACACAAGCTGTCGCTATCATAAGAGATCTAAATCAGAAGGGAATTTCAGCAGTCTCAAGAATGAGATTCAAATAGCAGAACAATTGGGGGCTCGCGACGTTCGCAAAAAACATATAGCCTCTCCCGACTTATCAGAGGAATCACAAAGTAGTAATCGATATTTTCGGACATTGACCCGACTTCTCTGACGCGGTCAGAAACGTGCAGATGATCGTTGATATCTGGATGAAATTTTACAATTCAACAAATTAAAGAGAACCTACTGAAACGTAATTCTCACCCCTCGAGACTTCCATGCCTTGCTGATTTCTTTTTCCATTTCATCCCAAGATCGACCATTTAGGAGCACATTCAGAGCCTCCTCTCCCTGTTTTCCTTCTTTCAGAGCTTTCAGAAAAGCACTCATGTTGGCGTGATCTTTTTTTCCATCCCAATGAAAATAATAATAAGTAATCAACAACCCCATCCCGTAATTTAGCTGTGGGTTGTTTGCTGTAAATTGAGAATACGGCTGAAGCATAAACTCCTTCAGATCAGGCATTTCAATCTTGGTTCCTAGACCGCGCCCGCCCCGACCTTTTTTTCCAAATTCAGTGACATAAGCTTCAATACTCGACTGATTCGACTTCACCATAAATTTTCCTGATCGGTAAGGCGTGTTTGCCACATACTCCGCAAGCCCCTCTGTAAACCATCCCCGAGCCCCAGTGTTAAAATATTCACTATCGGTCAATTGGTGCGTCAACTCGTGAGGCAAAGTTTTATTGAGCCCATTGTAATCAAACATATACCCACTCCCCACTTTCTTAACCCCCAAACTCTCAAGCGGAACCATCACCACACCTTTCCCTCCCAAAAACACACCGGCCGATGTAGGCGGTCCGCCATTTTCAATATAGGTATCCTTATGCTCAAATAATAATATCTTGTTCCGAAACTTCTCGCCTGGCACATGCGCCTTCATCAAAGAAATCGGCAAAGTTTTACAGAACTGTCGGGTCGTTTCAAATAAAGTAGCAAACTTCTTCACCACGTTTTTTGAAAGTTTAACATCTGAAATAAATTCGTAGTTCGGGCTTCTGTAAATAAACTGCTTCGTTGAACCGTGATTGGTATCCTCTTCAATATCCACAGAAACATTTCCTGAAATCAGCGTCGGCCAAGGGTCATTGTAATTATCTTTTAAGCCATACTTCTTTTTAAGCGCCGCCGCACTTTCCTGATGAACGGATCGACCAGACATTTCGTTTTCCGATCCCGCATCAGCTTCACTTAATTTCTTTTTCTGCCACTCTTGGATAAAATCATTATCCTGTTTTGAGAGATTCGATAATGGAACGCTGTAAACCTTTCCTCCTTTATCCATTTTTAAATCCACCTTGTCCCCGTTCACCTTTACGACACTGGCTTGAATTTTGCGCCCTTTTGTATCTGTAAACGTTCGGGCATGCCCAAGCAGCGCCAAGGAAAAAGACCCAAGAACAATCCCCCAAACGCTTAAAAATGTTTTCCGTTTCATAGTTAAATATTAGTGGCTAACTACGCGAACTTCACCAAAGAAACAATCAGAAAAAACCTCCACTTTCAGATACGAAAATGGAGGTTTAAAAAGAAATCGGATTTTCTTATGCTTAATAAACGTCCCGAGCGTAACGTTTTTCTTTGCGCAGTTTCTTAATGAAGTCCGCTGCGCCTTCTTCGCTAAGTCCTCCGTATTTTTGGGCGATGACACGAAGTGTGTTATCCACATCTTTAGCCATGCGAGCAGCATCGCCACACACGTAGAAACTTGCCCCAGAATTAAGCCAATCCCACAACTCAGCACCTCTTTCGAGCATCTTGTGTTGCACGTAAACTTTCTCCCGTTGATCTCTGGAAAACGCCGTATCGATGTTGGTTAAAACACCATCTTGATGCATCTTCAAAAGTTCTTCTTTATAGAGAAAATCGCATGAGGAATATTGATCGCCAAAAAACAACCAATTCCTCCCTTTTGCCCCAGATACCTTACGTTCTTCCAAGAAGGAGCGGAACGGTGCAATACCGGCTCCAGGCCCGACCATAATGATATCGGTATCTGTGTCTTTAGGCAATTTAAACACTTTGTTATGGTGAACAAACACGCGAGGTTGCACGCCTGCGGAGCGCTCCGCTAAAAATGAGGAACACACGCCAAAACGCTTTCGATACCACGCTTCATAAGTCACCACACTCACCGTCAAATGGACTTCTCCAGGGTGTGCATTTAAACTGGAAGCAATAGAATACAACCGAGGTTGCAGCTTTTTCAAAATCGAAACAAAATCAGCACCATTCTCAAATCTAGCTGGGTATTGGTGCACCAAATCCACCAACTCACGCCCCCAAAGAAACTCACTGATAACTTCTCGGTCATCGGTCTCAACAATCGCGCGAAGCAAGGCGGAATCCGTGCGTTTTTGCCAGTTGACTAGCAAAGCCTTCGACAGTTTTCGGATGTCGTAGTGGCGGATCAACGCCTCGCGCAAAGGAACAATACCACCATCGGGATGAGGCACGCCTTCCGTCGCATCAAATGGCAAACTCCTTAAAATTTCATCGACTATTTCAGCGGGGTTAATGGGAAACACAGCCAAAGCATCTCCAGGTTCATATTCAAACCCTGAGCCCTCCAAAGAAAGCTCGATATGGTGCGTTTTTTTTACCGAAGCGGGACCGTTCAAATTGTAATTTTTAACGATGGTCGCTGGAAACGGGTTTTTTCTTCCGTATCCCTCTGGCTCGGCAGGAAGCTGCACGTTTTTCGCTGCATTTTCCCGTCCAAGCGCAGCCAAAAGACAACTACACCATTCTTTAAATTCCTCTTCATACTCAACATCGCAGTCGCGACGAGCACACAGCGGTTGAGCGCCTAACTCTTTTAAGCGATTATCTAAATCGATACCCGCCTTACAAAAGTTAGAGTAGTTACTATCTCCCAAGGAAAGAACGCCATACCGCAAACTAACAAGCGACGGTGCATCTTCTCCGTTAATCCAACTGAAAAAGTTTTTTGCGTTATCTGGTGGAACGCCTCCATAGGTGCTCGTGATAAAGAGAACAAACTCTTCTTTCGTTAGCGTAGAGGTATCAAACTTTGCTAAATCAATCACTTCTGGGAAAAATCCCGCAGCAGTCAATACTTCACTCGCCTTTCGCGCCAAGCGCGCAGAATTACCCGTCTGAGATCCCCAAAGTATTTTAATTTTCCGAGACTCAGCCAAACGTGACACAGCAGCCTTTCTCGAAAAATAATCTTTAAGCCACTTCCGCTGCTCAAGACTGAACGGTGCGTTTGCGGGCAATGTATAATCATCTATATCCATAATAAAAAATTCCTAATCACGTCAAACAACGCCCAAAGGAAGGAGTTTCATAATCCATTTTACGAAATCTAGCAAGCCATATCAACAGCTCATTCAATTGGCTACTTAGTAAAATTCACTACGAAACGGGATCGCTTCACCAAGCGTTTTAGATCCTCCAGCATCATATAAACAGAGGGAACGAGCAGCAAAGTAATCACCGTGGCAAATAAAATACCAAAACCTAAAGACACCGCCATCGGAATTAAAAAACGAGCTTGCATGTCCGTTTCCAATACCATCGGCATCAAGCCCACAAACGTAGTCAACGAAGTTAAAAGGATCGGCCTAAACCGCACGGCTCCAGCATTTCGGATCGCTGATATTAAATGCTCTTCATCCTCCCGATGCCTATTCACGTATTCCACCAATACCAAGCTATCATTCACCACCACTCCAGAAAGTGCGATAATTCCCATCATCGACATAATACTTAGATCCAAGCCCATCACAATGTGCCCTACCACAGCTCCCACCATACCAAAGGGAATCACCGTCATCACAATAATGGGCTGGATATACGATTTCAGAGGAATCGCCATCAGGATATAAATCCCAAACAGAGCAAAAACAAACTTTCCTGCCATCTCGGACATACTGTCATTTTGATCTTTCTGCTCACCTAAATAGGCCCATTTCACTCCAGGAAATTTCTCACTGAGATGTTCTAAAATTTCAGAGTTAAACCGCCCAACCACCTCATTGGCATTGGCGCGAGATCGATCCACATCCGCACTGATTTTAATAGCGCGTTTCCGATCCACCCGATGAATCGTTGCCGGCCCCCGTTCTGGTATCGCTTCAGCAACCACGGCTAGAGGCACCTCATCGCCTGACAGCGTTCTCAAACGCACATCTTCCAGATTCTCCAACGACCGCCTCTCCGCTTTTGGATACCTCACCATCACCTTTAATTCGTTGCGCCCCCGTTGAAGCCTCTGGACTTCCTCGCCATAAAACGACTGACGAATCTGCATTGCGATCGATTGCAAATTAAACCCGAGAGCCTTCCCTACGGGTGTTAGCTTTTCATAAACAAGCTCCCGTTTCCCTTTTCGGCTATCGGTAGAAATATCTTTAACACCCTCATACTTCGCCAATTCCCCTGTTAGATAATGTGCTGCAGCTTCTAATTCTTTGATGTCGCGTCCTGAGATTTCGACATCAATCGCATTTCCACCCGCTGCCGTTTCCTGACGAAAACTCAGCTCGACAACTCCAGGGATTATTCCAATTTCTTTTCTCCATTCAGCGACAAACTCATCAGCTGAAATCGAGCGTTCAGCCGCAGGTCTCAGCTCCACAGTGACTTCGCCAAGGTGCGAACCGATCGGCACTTCAGTCCCACCAAACCCCGTCTGAAACGGCTGCGTCCCAGAAGTTGATAAAATATGCACCACCACAGGATTTCCGTGTTTATCTTTGTGGCGCTCTCCCACGCGCTCAGCAGCATCTGCAATTCGGTGAATTTCACGTTCTGTCGTTTCAAAAGCAACACCCATCGGCATTTCAAGTTTCGCCGTTACGACATCACCTTCCACCTTTGGCATAAATTCAAACGGAACCCATTTACCAGCCACCAAACCAATAACAAAAAGTAAAACTGCAAAAAACACAGACCACACCAAATACCGATGCTCTAAACAACGAAGTAAAATGGGCCGATAAACGGCTTCCACAAACCGCTCCAACCCGCGCGACACCCAGCGTTGCACTCTAAAAATAAAACTTACATCATTTCCTGCCGTATGGGGACGCAACAAAGCTAAGTGAGCAGGAAGCACAAACTTCGACTGCAATAAGGAAAACAGCAACGTCGGGATAACGACTAAGGGGATATTCGGCCAAATTTTACCACTCACACCACTGATGCCAAGCATCGGCATAAAAGCAGCCACCGTGGTTAAAACACCAAAAATCACCACAGTCCCCACCTCGTGCGTTCCCCGCCAACTAGCCTCTCGTGGGTGTTCCCCGCGCTGAATTCTACTGTAAACATTTTCCCCCACCACGATGGCATCGTCCACCACAATCCCAAGCACTAGGATAAAAGCAAACAACGTAATCATATTCACCGACACACCAAGGTGAGGCATCATCCACAGCCCACCAGCAAAAGATGCGGGAATCCCCAACGCAACCAAAAATGCCAGACTTGGACGGAGAAACAATGCCAACACGATAAAAACCAACACCAACCCCATCGTTCCATTTCGGATCAGCAAATTTAACCGAGCTTCTAAAACTTTACTCTCGTCATTCCAAAGCTCTAACTTCACCCCTTCAGGCAACTGCTCGGGAGCCACGCGGTGCACATAGTCTCGCACAGCATCTGCAATCACGAGCGTATCTTGATTTCCCGTCCGGAAAACATTCACCAACACCGTGCGCCGACCATCAAATTGCGAGCTAATATCAACGTCCTCAAATCCATCCACGACCGTCGCAATATCTCTCAGCAACAACTGAGAACCATCGGGCTTAGTCATCACAACGACATCTTCAAACTCTTTAGCCGTGTAACGTTTCCCCCTCGCCCGAATCATTACCTCGCCCGCCGTAGTGCGGATCGACCCACTGGGCAGATCTAACGACGTCCGACGCACAGCATCCGCCACTTGCGCTAAACTCAAATGATGCGCTCGCAGTGTTTTTTCTGATACCTCAATCGAGATTTCATAAGGACGCACAGCGGCAAGTTGCACTTTGGTAATCTTGGGCTCTCCTCTCAACGCCCTCAAGATTTTTTCACCCATTCCTTGAGGTGGCAAAGCTTGGTAATCTAGCAACCCATCCCGCACAATCTCACCGATTTCGCGCAGTGTTTTTTCATCCACATCCGCCGACACAGCAATACTCATCACTTGGCGGTCCAAACGGGCTTCTTCTAAAATCGGCTTCTCCGCATTTTCGGGAAAATTGGCAATCCCATCCACTTTCGTTTTGAGATCCGTCATCACATCCCGCAAATCATACCCGTTTGCAATCTCCACGGTCACGGCTCCCATCGACTGCATTGCGGAGGCCGATACCCGCTTCACTCCATCCACCTCTGCAATCGCATCCTCGATAGGTAAAATCACCCCGTCCTCAACTTCCTCTGGTGTTGCATTAGGAAACGGCACTTGAATCACCACGGCATCGAGCGACACGTTAGGCAGAACCTCCTTTTTTATCTTAAACCAAGTCGCAAACCCAGCCAACATCACCAGCAACATCAACAAATTGGCGGTGACATGATTTTGACTAAACCATTGGATGGCCTTCTGCATAAACAAATCAGTTAAAATTATCTGAAAAACGGAGAAAACCAAAGCTACCCGCCTCTTTTCAAGAGTCGAGCGCAAACGCCCTAGAAGATAAAAGCGCGCGCAAATCCTGCGCGCGCTGTAAGCTAGAGCTATTAGATCACTCGATCATCAGATCGTTAAGTGGTCGGGCAAACTGCGCGAGTTTGACCATTGCCTCGCACTCGGTATTGATAGGATGTCAATTCCCGAAGCGCCATCGGCCCACGAGCATGAAGTTTATCCGTTGATATACCAATCTCAGCGCCAAAACCAAACTCTCCGCCATCGCTAAACCGAGTCGAAACATTGTGAAACACGCAGGCACTATCCACGCGCGTCAAAAACTTTGTGGCTCGGGCCTCATCCGCTGTCACAATACAATCACTATGTTGCGAGCTATGCGTATTGATGTGCGAAATCGCTTCGTCCATATCCCGAACAACTTTAATCGCGAGAATTAGGTCCAAGTATTCCGTGTCCCAATCTTCCTCACTTGCGGGAACGACTCGATCTTTGAGAATGGCCTGCGTTTGAGAATCGCCACGCATCTCCACCCCTTTTTCGGCAAGAGCGTCTGCTACCATTGGGAGAAATTTCTCAGCAACCGATTGATGCACCAGCAATGTTTCCAGCGCATTACACACGCCTGGTTTATGCGTTTTGGCATCGACTGTAATCGCAACCGCCATTTCTAAATCCGCAGCCGAGTCCACGTAAGTATGGCAAATCCCATCGTAATGCTTGATCACAGGCATCCGCGCTAAAGAGACAACCGTCTCAATTAGCCCTTTTCCCCCACGCGGAATAATCACATCCAACCAACGATCCATGCCCGCCATCACGCTAACGCTTTCGCGATCGGTAAAAGGAATGAGCTGAATTGCATTCGCAGGTAATCCCGCCGATTCTCCACCGCTTTGAAGCGCCTTAGCGATAGCTCGGTTCGAGTGAATTGCTTCAGAGCCTCCCCGAAGAATCGTAGCGTTGCCCGATTTCAAACAAAGCACTGCGGCATCGCTCGTCACGTTCGGACGACTTTCATAAATAATACCAATCACCCCGATCGGGACTCGAAGTTGTTCAATATGGATAGCGTTCGGACGCGTCCAATCCGCAAGCACCTCGCCGACCGGATCAGGCAGTTCTGCAACCTGCTCCACACCCGATGCTATTGCCTCAAGTCGAGTTGTATCCAAGCGTAAACGATCCAGCATAGCTGAGGTCAACCCGTTGGCTTCTCCTGCAGCAATGTCTAATTGATTTGCCTCTAAAATGGACGACGCATGCTCACGGATTCCCGCAGCCATGGCGCGGAGAATCGCGTTTTTCTGATCCGCACTGAGTATCGCAAGTTCGAGAGCTGCGGCTCGCGCCTGCTCCCCCATGGTATAAATAACTTCCTTTATTTCTTCTTTTTTCATTCTGTTAAAAACCTTCTTTTAAATATCGGAAACAGGCAAATGACTCACCTCCTCCTTCGCATCTGCCGCAAGCGGCGTGCTTAAATAGCGTTCGGTGGAACTGCAGGCAACAGTAACTATTCGCTTACCGTTAAATTCTGGACGTTTGGCAAGCTGAAGCGCCGCCCAAATGTTAGCACCACTGGAAATCCCCACGGGAATCCCCTCCACCTGATTCACTAACTGGGCGGTTTTGATGGCGTCTTCATTCGATACTTGAATCACTTCATCAATGATATCCACATTCAAGTTTCCCGGCACAAAGCCCGCGCCAATCCCTTGGATTTTATGAGGGCCAGGCTTCCCGCCTGACAGCACTGGGCTAGCCGATGGCTCCACGGCAATCGATTTCATGTCACAGCGAGATTTAAGAACTTCAGAAACCCCGGTCAGAGTTCCTCCCGTACCCACCCCCGCAACAAAAGCGTCAATTTTTCCATCCGTTGCCTCCCAAATTTCCAAAGCTGTCGTTTGTCGGTGCGCTTCTGGGTTTGCGGGATTATCAAACTGACTAGGGCCAAAAGCGAGGTCTCCTCCATCTTCTACAAGCTGTTTGGCTTTAGCAATCGCGCCCCCCATCCCTTTGGCTCCAGGAGTCAGAACAATTTCAGCACCAAGCATCCGCAACAAAACGCGACGCTCCAGAGACATCGTTTCAGGCATCACCAAAACACACTTATATCCCTTAGAACGAGCCACAAAAGCGAGCGCAATCCCCGTATTCCCCGATGTAGGTTCAATGATCGTCCCCCCAGGCTTCAACGATCCGTCTTTTTCTGCAGCCTCAATCATCGAACGGCCAATCCGATCTTTCACGCTAAAAAGCGGATTAAAAAACTCAGCCTTCACCAGCACTTCGGCATCAAGCCCTTTAGTGAGATGGTTCAACTTCACAAGCGGTGTGTTTCCTACGGACTCAACGAGATTGTTTACTATTCGACTCATAATGATATAGATTAAAGAATTTGTCGCAAAAGCAACTTAACCAGAGTCGCAACAAGCCACGATCAATCAAGCATCTTTCATGTCATACACAAACACCATCTACGATACTCACACAATGCTCATCCCTTTCATAATAACCCGTGCCTTTCTGGAAATTCATGCTACAAAAACGCCATGAGCATTTCGACATCAACTTCATCTCTTCTAGGACTCAGCAAAGAAGATCTTGAAAACTACTTCAAAGAACATGGCGAAAAACCATACCGAGCCAAACAAGTGCTCGAATGGCTCTACAAACAACGCGTGGACAGCATCGAGGACATGAGCAACCTATCGGCTCCCATGCGCGAAAACCTCAGCGCAAACTTTCACATCAACAACCTTCAACATGTTGATACCAAAGGCTCCAAAGACACCACGCGAAAATTTCTATTTCGACTCCACGATGGACGTTATGTTGAAACCGTTTTTATTCCAGCCAACAAAGGGTTAAAAGGCAAACAATCCTCTCGAAAAACCATCTGTGTTTCTTCTCAGGTTGGCTGCGCTTACGGATGTAAATTCTGCGCATCAGGACTCGCGGGATTCACTCGCAACCTTACCGCAGCCGAAATCATCGCCCAAATGCTCTCCGTTGAAAAAATCACGGGCGAAACAATCAATAACATCGTATTTATGGGAATGGGAGAGCCTCTAGCCAATCTTCCCAACCTGATTAAATCACTCGAAATCATTACATCACACTGGGGGCTTAATATCGGAGCTCGTAGCATCACCGTCTCCACTTCAGGCCTAGCACCTAGCATCCGAGAACTCGCCGAATTCCCAGTCCCCATCCGCCTCGCCATCTCCCTTCACGGAGCTACCGATGAGGTTCGCAACCTGATTATGCCCGTAAATAAAAAATGGCCCATCAAAGAACTTTTTGAATCCCTCCATTTTTGGCGTCAGCACAAAAAACAAAAAATATCCCTCGAATACATCCTCATCAAAGGAGTGAACGACGACTTAGAGCAAGCGACAATTCTCGCAAAACGCGCCAAAGGCATCAATGCCAAAGTCAACCTCATCCCCTACAACACCGTAGAAGGGCTTGAATGGGAACGCCCAGAGATCGCCCACTGCTACGCATTCCGCGACGTCATCGCCAATCAAGGCATCAACACAACGCTTCGCATTGAAAAAGGAGGCGATATCGAGGCTGCCTGCGGTCAACTTCGCCTACTCAAAGAAACGGAAGAAGGAGTGATCCAAGCACCAACCAAACGCCGCCAATAACCATCTGACTATACCAAAAACTCCCAGATAACCGAGAACTCCCAGATGATGGATTTTTCTGAAAAAACGATCGCCGTGAACCTATTGGCTGACGGATCTTGCGCTCAGCCTCTCGATCATTTTCGCGAACTTATCGAAAAACGCAAAGTTCAATCGATCAAAATCACGATTGATGGAAATCAACTCATGAGTAAAAACGCATCGGGGACACTTCTAGGCAACGATCCAACATTTCTGACTCAATCACAAAAATTCCACTTATCCAAACTCACCCCAAAATCTAACGGACAATGCGAGCTACTTTACACCCTCGCATCTTGATCTCACACCAACATTAGAAGCGCATTGACGTATGCAACACCCAACCAACACCGCGATCATCGGAGCAGGCATCTCAGGACTCAGCGTTGCTCACGAACTTCACAAAAATAACCAGTCATTTCACCTTTTTGAATCTCAAGCCAATGTAGGAGGAGCGCTTCAAACAACCATCGACAACGGCTATTTGGCAGAGCACGGCCCCAATAGCCTTTTAGTAAAAGACCACCGAGTAAACCAATTACTTCTCGATATTGGTTTAGGCGAGCCAAGCGACTCTCATGCATCCACAGGATACTTAAAAGCGCGAGACGAAGCAAAAAAACGCTACATCGTCCACAACGGACAACCTCACGCAATGCCAGCTAGTCCGTTAGGAATGCTACGCACCCCACTTTTCTCAACAAAAGGCAAACTGCGCTTCGCCCTTGAACCCTTCATCGGCCGATACAAAGGTTTAGAAAAAGGCCTAGGCGAAGAAAGTTTTGGCGACTTTGTCCGGAGAAGGCTCGGTCCCGACATGCTCGCCAGTGCTGCAGGCCCCTTTGTCAGTGGAATTTACGCAGGCAACCCAGATGAATTATCAGTTCGTCACGCCTTTCCGCGACTCTGGAACCTAGAGCATCACTACGGTTCTTTCATTTTAGGCGCTATCGCGTTGCAATTCGGATGGGGGAAAATTGGCAAAAATCCAAACCGACTCTCCCCCGCTCAAATGATCTCTTTCAAAGAGGGAATGCACGCGCTTCCCAAAATGATAGCGGAAAACCTTCCCTGCAAAGCGCTTCATTTAGAAACCAACGTGCAAGAAATCAAACACGCCAACAACCAATGGCACCTGCAGTGGGTCGATAAGCAAGGAAATCATTGCTCGGGAACATATCAAAATTTAGTGATCGCAACGCCACATCACAAACTTCTCAACCTCCCCCTTCCCGAAACAGCGACCTCCATTTTAACTCCTATTTCCCAACTCCAATCCCCGCCAGTAAGCAGTCTTGTATTAGGATTTAAACGCAAAG
>CAZOWD010000050.1:0-5690 GCA_964583225.1 uncultured Verrucomicrobiales bacterium
GCGGGTGGTGGAGGTGGTGGGTCTAAGATGTTGAGCAATGCAACAATCGATTTGGTTTCTGGGATATTCGGGTAGAGTGATTTGGCGTGTTTGAGTGTGGCGATGGCGGTTTTTTTCTTGCCTGAGGCTCGTTGGATGTCCGCGATGTGAAGCCATTGGCGAAGTCGGTCAGCCGTTAAGGTGTGTTTGAGGGATGCAGACTGAAAAAATGCGGTGGCGAGTCGGTCTCTGTGCTGAGCGCGGAATGTAAGCCCTAGAAATTCGTAAAAATTGCCGCTGCCTTTTTTTTCTGCTGTGGCGCTGAGTTTTGAAATCATAAGTTCAGGTTCATTGGCCCAGATTTGGTGAGCCATTCTGAATGCTCGGTAATCGCGATCTGATTTTGCTTTTTCTCCGCTGCCGTCGAGGTGAATGAATGGTCGGTAAAGCGGGTCACCTAGAACGATAGTTTGCCATGAGAGAGATGGGCAAGCCATGTAAGCAGCTTCGACGAGAGAATACCCTTGGATGAGTCGGTCTTGAAGAATATCAAAGTGATGGGTAAATTGAAGGTAGGGTTCGTAAACGTTGCCCACGGTGGCAGCGGCACCTTTTTCGAGGAGGGGGCCAGTCCAATTTCGATTGGCATTTCGGAGGTTGCTAGCGCTGAAGGAATGCAAGTGGATGGCAATGGCTCCACGGCGGAAACTAAAGTTTTTATTGAGGAATGGACCGTTTCTTGAGCCTGTATACCACCCGTAGTAGACCGAGGCATTGGTCATCGGATAGTTCGTGACGAAGGTCTGTTTATTTCTGTCCACGACCGTTGGTATGCCGAGTTTGTTGTTTTGTTTGGCGATAGCCTCGATCCATTCATCGCCGATGGAGTAATTTCCTCCTTTTTTGGCGATGTCGAGGTAGCACATCCCCCAGAGTCCCCGTTTTTCTGTGGCTATGGCATCGGTGATGAGACGTTTGCAGGTGGCGTAACTTGGCGCGTCAATGCGCCCGACGAGTAGCATGAAGGGGAGTTTGGCATCAGCGAAGGAAATGTCTTTTTTGAAGTAAGCGTTATTCGTGGGGCCTGGGAGGGGGTAACCTTGGACTCCGCAGATGGCGAGTTCTGAGTCCACGGCCGCTTCATTAGCTTTTGTAAACGGAGCGGGTAGCTTGTTTTTCTTAGTGAGTGGGGAGCGTTTTATTTTGTAGGGAACGCCTCGGACCGTGACGAGTGTGGTGATTTTGCTAACGGCGGGGAGCACTTGTCCTTGGGGCGTTTTTCCCAATCTCCACCATCCTCGCGAAATAAAAATGTCAATGAGTGGAATGCGGAGGGTTTCGTTGTATTCCTGACGAGAGATTTCTCCTTTATCGGAGAGCTCGAGTCCAATGAGGTTGGCGCGTGGGATGTTGCGCTCTCGGGCGTAAAACTTGGCGAGTTCTTCAGATTCGGGGATTTGATTGTTGTAAAGGACGGCGACCTGTTTCGGATTGATTGGGGCGGGCGCCGCATTTGAACAGAGGAGTGAGCCGTAGAAAACGACAAGGAAGAGGAGATTTTTCATGCTTGGATGGGAAATGTGAGTTTGAGTCCGTCGTAGGCGAAGTGGATATTGGATGGAAGCTCGGTTTCGGCTTCGTGAATATCAAGTTCGTGGGAAAGGTGGGTGAGGTAGGTCGTTCCAGCTCGGAGAGATTTTGCCGTGGCCTGCGCTTCGGTGAAGTTCATGTGTGTGGCGTGTTCTCGCCGATGAAGGCTGTCGATAATGAGGATTGGGATATCCATGAGGATCGCTTGGCTTTTTTCTGGGATCGTTTTGACATCGGGGATGTAGGCAAACGATGGCATACCAGAATAATCAAAGCGATACCCCTGCGTTTCTTGGTTTCCATGAATAACTGGGATGGGAGTGACCTTTAGCTTGCCTAGCTGAAACGCGCCATGGGTTGGCCGAGGATCGGGTTTGATATACCCTTTATAAGTGTTTGTGGGGAGAAATGCCCAGTTGAACATGCGCTTAATTTCATCGAGGCACGCTTGGGAGCCGTAAAGAGGAAGTGGGGCTTCTCGGCGCCAGCAAAATGCCCGTAAGTCATCAAATCCCGTGATGTGGTCGAGGTGGGCGTGGGTATAAAGCACGGCATCCACTTTGCAGAGATGTTCGCGTAGCGCTTGTTCGCGGAGGTCGGGGCCACTATCGACAAGGATGGAGAATTCAGGGGTTTGAATGTGGATGGATGACCGCGTGCGCGTGAGGCGAGGGTCGTCAGAAGTGCAGACCGCACATTGACAACCAATGACGGGGACGCCGGTGGATGTGCTTGTGCCGAGGAATGTGAGGGAAATTTGAGATTTCAACTTGGCGAAAGATTGGCATATTTCTCCCGCGAGCGCAAAAGATAAAGTGGCAAGTTATTGACAGAAACTTTTAGCATTTTATGTCAATGACGTCGTAGCGCAGGAAAACGAAGAATTTATCTGTATGTTAAGTTTATTAAAAATTAAAAATCTAGCCTTAGTGGACTCCTTAGTTTGGAAGTTGGATCGTGGTTTGATCGGGGTGACTGGGGAGACTGGTGCTGGGAAATCTGTTATTGTGGGGGCGTTGAAGTTAGTGCTCGGCGAGAGGGCCGATAAATCATTGATTCGGACGGGGGAGGTGAATTGTGTGGTTGAGGCTGTTTTTGATTTGCCGAACTCTCCCGTAGTGAATGCTATTTTAGAAGAGAGTGGGGTGGATGCGTGTGAGGATGGGCAATTGATTGTAAAACGCGTGATTGGTCAGTCGTCTAACAAGCAGTTTGTGAATAATTGTCCCGCAACTTTGTCGGTTTTAAAATCGATAGGGACGTATTTAGTGGATCTTCACGGTCCTCACGATCATCAAGGGTTGCTCTCGGTAGAGCGGCAATTATCTATGCTGGATGCTTATGCTGGAGCTTCTGATTTATCCGAGAAATATAAAGAAGCGTGGCGTGTTTGGCGGGATCGTTCGGATGCGTTAGAGGCTTTTCGTTCGGCTGGCGCCGCTGGTGAGCGAGAATTGGATTTGCTGCGTCATCAGTTGGAAGAGATTGATCAGGCGGCACCCAATCCCGATGAAGAAGAGGATCTGGAAGCACGTTACAAGCGGGCGTCCAATAGTTCGAATTTGTTAGAGTTGATATCGGGGGCTACGGGGTTGTTGTCGGGAGGTGAGCATTCACTTCAGGATCAGGTCGCTCAGCTTCAGCGCTTGTGTCGCGATTTAGAAAATTTAGATCCTAACTTGCGAGATGTTTTGGAAGGGGTGGATAAAGCTGCGGTAGAATTGCAGGAAATAGAACTGGGGTTGACGGATTATTTGGATGACTTAAATACGGATCCTGAGGCTCTCCAGCAATTAGAAGAGCGAATCAACACCTTGGAGACCCTTAAAAGAAAATATGGGCCTCAGTTGACTGATGTTTTAGCTTATCGCCAAGAGATAGCTGAGAAGTTAGACTCGGTGGAAAATCGCGCTGAGCGATTGGAGGCATTGGAGCAAGAGGTGAATGATGCGCGCGAGCGATTGAATTCAGCGGGAGCGAAGCTTAGCGAAAAACGTCGGGTTTCAGCGCCGCGACTGGCAAAAGAGATATCGAAGCACTTAAAGGAACTTGGATTTAAGCAAGCTGCGTTTGAGGTGGATCTTGTTGTCAATTCGCGACCTGAATCGAGCGGTTTGGAGAGCGTTGAGTTTGAGTTTGGTCCGAACTTAGGAGAGCCGTTAAAACCGCTTCGGTTGATTGGTTCGAGCGGTGAGATTTCCCGCGTGATGCTTTCCGTGAAAAGCGCCTTAGCAAAGCAGGATGCAACTCCGCTAATGGTGTTTGATGAAATTGACGCCAATGTCGGTGGTGAAATAGCTCGGGCCGTCGGTGAAAAGATGGCAAAACTGGGAGAAAATCATCAGGTTGTCGCGATTACGCACTTTCCGCAGGTGGCCGCCGTGGCTACGCATCACTTTGTAGTGAAAAAGGATGTGGTTGACGGCAGAACGTGTTCGCGGTTGAGCGAGGTTCAAGGAGAGCTACGCATTCAAGAAATGGTGCGGATGCTTGGTGGTGGTGGCGATGAAGTGCGCGCGATGGCAGAAAGTTTACTGGGGTGATTTTTTGCCTTTTTTGATAACGGGACTTATTTTCGAAGTGGCTCAATTTTAGGTGAGGCGATTTCTTTAAAATCTTCCCATTTTGCATCTGCGCTGTCGGCTTCAAAAATCTGAATGCTCCACGCCAAATGTTTGTCTAAAACGTAAGCGCTGAAATCTCCCTCTTGGTGAAAGCCGTCAGAGGAGGTAATCGTCGCTGTGAGTCCATCGTCTGAGATCGAAATGTTGGGCTCTCCTGGGTTTTGAATGGCTCCGTTTTTAATTGTCAGCGTGATAGGGTCGCCGACGGTTTCATTTTTTAGATTGCGAAAATAGAAGCGAAGTGCGCCAGAGCCATTTGTTTTGTCGAGCGTGAATTTTACGCTAGGTATCACTTCCGCTCCAGGTTTGGTTTTATCGTGTTTTGTAGCCGATTTCCAATAGGTGGAAAATGCATTGATGGTGACAAACTGCCCTTGGAGTGGAAGGGTGACGGCAAATGGGTTGGTTGTATCGTTTTTTTTGTAGAGCCAGATGTAACTGGATGCTGCGAGACCTACAAATAAAAGCGCTAAAGCTGAGAGGGCTATTTTTTCGATGAGCTGAAGTTGTCTGCCTTTTTTTGGGGAATCCTGCGATTTTTTTTCTGTTGTTGGTGCGTGAGTGGTATTTTCTGGTGCCTGAGTTTGTTGCTCGGGCTCTTCAGATGTTATTTCATCGTCTTCAAGACCGTCCCAAATATCGACCTCTTGTTCCGTGGGATCATTTTTCGAGTGTGTTGTTGATTGTGAAAGCTGTTGATTATCGGGCATAACAAAAGAGTTTTTTGCGGGTTTCGTCCTAAAGATGGCGGGATTTAACGTCTTGCGTTCGGGTTTTGCCAGAAGAATTTTGTTGGGTTTTCAAGGGGCTTGGAGGATTGTATGGATTTGTTTAATTTATTTCTTGAACAGGAGGGGCTTTTAAGGGAAGAAGTGCGCGTCAAACACCAATATTACTATGGCTGATAAAGAAGATAAAAATCCAGATAACGTAAAGGGACCTTTCTATGTTGATTCACAATGTATCGATTGCGACCTTTGCCGCGAGACCGCTCCTGATAACTTTGCACGTAACGAAGACGAAGGTTATTCTTACGTAGTTAAGCAACCTGAAACCGACGAAGAGCGCGAGCTTTGTCAAGAGGCCATCGAAGGATGCCCTGTTGAAGCAATCGGTGATGATGGGGAGTAATTCCGATCAGAACAATCAAACAGTAAAACCCTCACGACGTGTTCGTGGGGGGGCGTATGCGAGTCGTGTGCGCCGCCAATTACTAACTCAATGGAGAGGTGGGGTAGATCCTCCCTCTCCAGTTCGTAATATACATCAGCCCGACGAGTTTATTTCTGGGCTACTCAAGAGCATCGGGCTTTCCGATGGTGTTGATGAAGAAAGACTCAAGGAGAGTTGGAGTCTTGTTGCTGGAGAATTTGTTTCCAAGCATACTGTTCCCGAATCGCTTCGTGGAGGGGTTTTGGTTTTAAAGGTATTGCAGCCTGCCATGAAGTTTCATCTTCAGCAAATGAGTGGAAAACTGCTTGCGAATATGAGGCGGGA